>RECT01000384.1 GCA_007693875.1 Spirulina sp. DLM2.Bin59 | reverse complement strand
CCCCCATGGATCAAGCTGGCGATCGCCACCATCGCCCCAAAAATCAGGGGCGATCGCCCCGCCTCTTTTTGGGCAGCTAAATCATAGGGAGAAGAGTGCAAATCAGCAGACACAGAACAAGGGGGGGGTTAAGCAACAAGGTTGGGGCGAAAAGATGGGGCGACAAAAACTAAGTTTTCTACGAGACTTTTCCGCCCCATCGCCAGGGTCAATGTTATCCAGGGTAAATATTATCGCCAACCAGCCCGATCCATGAGGCGAATCGCTTCCGCTTGGTTCTGGCCGTATTTCACCGCCCCCGTTTCCAAATCGGCTTTAAACTGCCCAAAGCCCGCCACAACGGGATCTAAGGGAGACCCTTCCACCACCGGGTATTCATTATTGCCGCTGGAAAAATAGCCCTGAGCCTCAGGAGTGGTGAGATGTTCCAGGAAGGCGATCGCCCCCTCCCGATTGGGAGCATGGCGCAGCACCCCTGCACCGCTGATATTGACATGGGTTCCCCGATTGGCTTGGTTGGGGAAAAATAAACCCACTTTGCGCACCACTTCCTGATCGGCGGGATCACTGGACTTGGCTAAACGGGCGTAGTAGTAGGTATTCGCCAAGGTAATATGCCCCCGACCGGCGGCGCAATCACGAATCTGGCTCGTATCATTACCCTCCGGCGGGCGAGCAAAGTTCCGCACAAAGCCCCGGAGCCATTCTTCCGTGCGGGTCGTGCCATGGACAGCAATCAACGAAGCCACTAAGGATTGATTGTAGATATTGCTGGAAGACCGCATCAGGATCTGGCCGCGCCATTTGGGGCTAGCGAGATCTTCATAGGTAGAGAGTTGTTCAGGCTTGACGCGATCGCGATTGTAAAAAATCACCCGCGCCCGGGTTGAAAACCCAAACCAGCGGCCTTGGGGATGGCGTAGCCCTTCAGGAATCCGACTTTTGAGAATTTCTGAATCCACCGGCACGAGCAAATCCTCCTGCTCCGCCATCCAGAGATTCCCCGCGTCCACCGTAATCAGCACATCCGCCGGACTGTTGCGCCCTTCACTTTTGATCCGCGCAATCAACTCATTGGCAGTAGCTTCAATCAGGTTTGTGCCCATCCCACTACTACGAGTAAATCCTGCAAATAAGGCTTCATCCGTATCGTAGTGGCGGGAAGAGTAGAGATTCACAGATCGTCCCTGGGCTGATGTGGGTCGTGAACCCCGCAAATCCCCTAAAACCAAGGCAGTGATTGCCGTTCCACCCGCTAAAAAAAGCCGTCTTGTCAGCATAGTCGTCCTCAATATGTGATTGAATTCCAACGGAAGAAAACCCCAGTGCCTGGGGTTAAGTGTTGAAAGTTATTGTCAAAATCAGCATAACACTATTGCTATTCTTTCTCAACTACCAAATCCGGATCTTTCCTCATCCCCTGGCCTCGGTCAGGTGATCGCTAGGGTTAGGGGTCAAAAAAGTGAGGAATGGGCAGAGTTCTTGGTAGACTGTAATGATCATTGGGAGTCCCGTTGATTTGAGGTGGAGTGAAGAGGTTAATGCAAGTCATGGATGATGTGATGAGGCAAGCTCAACAGGGCAGCATGGCGGCGATCATTCAAATTCTTAATGAGGCATTGATTGAACAAAGAGTCCGCACCCGTGCTGTCCTTGCAGATCGCGTCTTACAACTGCTGTGCGAAGCCAACACCGCCGAGCAGCTAGAACCCAGTACGATCATCCCCAAGATCCGTGCCACCCTCGAAAGCTTAGAGCCGCCTAAAATTCACCGAGTCAAACTCTACGGCCGCATTGCCCAAGAGCAGCAACTCCATTGGTTAGAAGATGTCACCCGCAATCCAGAAAGTGAACTGCTCTGGTCAGAGGAGCTGGTGTTGCGCCGTTCTCTCTGGTTCCGCCGTTGGTTTCAACACCTTCAAATTGCCCTCACCCCCGATCAAACCCTGCCGGCGGTGGAACTCAATGTGCCTGTCCTTCGCCATGGCCTGCCCCCCCTCCTGCGCAATACCTTGGGGTTAGCTTTGCTCTGTGGGGTTAGTTTTATGACGGGTTGGGGTTATCACAACTGGCAAGCTCAAATGGAACAGATGCCTGCCCCTGCCACCACTACCACTGAGGCTGCAACCCCTGAACCTGCCCCAACAACCGTAGTCCTCGATCCCAACGGTGTACCGGTCAACTCTGATGATCCCTTTGCCGATGCCGTCCGTTTAGCAGAACAAATGTCCACAGCAGGCCAAACCGCTGAAACAGCATCTCAATGGGCTGCCTTAGCTGAACAATGGCAACAGGCTGCCAACCTGATGAAGGCGGTTCCCCAAAACCATCCCCGCTATGCAACGGCTCAGGAACGGGCTTTAACTTACACCGAGTATAGTCAAGTGGCACAACAGCAAGCTAATGCTCGCCAGGGGGAGTAGGAAGTGGGAAGTGGGAAGATGGGATCGCAGCTCAATGGCGAACCCCAGGATTGCGCGTATAGTTGAGAAAGGCGGTGATGTTAGCTTTTGGATCAATGGTTTTCACAGCGTAGGGGGTTGAGTATGGCGGGATCGGTAATCCATGAGATTAATCAAGGTATCCTAGGACAACTCAATAGTGACGAAAACCCCAATGTGCAGTTGGGGGCGATCGCCCAAACCCTTGCTGAAGGACTTAATGCCCAAGCTTGTTTAATCCTGCCTTCCCCCCAAACCCAGGGCTATTTAGAGGGGTATTGGCAGGAAAAGGGCCACAGCCTAGAAGCTAGCTTGCGTAATCGCTCCGCCAACGCCGATAGCTCCATCTCCTCCGCCTTGGGGTATTACGAACTCTCCTTAAATGCAGGGGGAACTGTGTGTTTTGGCCATGGTGATCCCCAATGGCACCCAGCATTAACAGCGCAAGAACAGGTCTATCTGATCGACACAGTGGCGATCGCCCTTTCCCACCTCGAACTGCAAACCCAACTCCATTGGCAAGAGGGGGTTCACAACCTCTTTGATCGGCTTGGGGAAGCCATGCGCCAAGCCACCGATATTGATGATCTCTTTCACGTCACCCTTAGCGAACTCAGTCCCTTCCTCCGGATGAAGCGGAGTTTTGTCACCCTGTTTAAATATAAAAATCCCCTCGCCCCACAACCCTACAAACAGGCCAAAGGCAGCATTGTCAGCCGCTGGCAACAGGACAACATTGCCCCCATCCCCGACATTGAAGCCTTTAATCTGCGAGATTGTCCCTATTGTCTCCAAGCCTGGCATCAGGCCCCCAGTCCCTCCCTCTTTCACTATGATGATTGTGCTCCCACTGCTGCCGCCAGCATGAGCCTCTGGAGTTGGCAGCAATTTCCCACCCTTTTACTCCTACCGCTAATGGGTTCTAACATCACCTATGGCCATCAAGAAACCCGGCTGGTGATCGGCTTTATCGGTTTACAACAAAATGTCAACGAAGTTTGGCCAAAAATTAATCTCGAAGCCCTCCGCTGGGTGAGTAACCAAGTCAGCACCGCGATTATTCACCACAACACGCTAAAACAGGTGCAAATCCTTGTCGATAAGCGCACCGCCCAATTGAAAGGCAGTTTAGATGTCCAGGCCCGCCTTTTTGAAAAAACCCGTCAACAGGTGGAGCAACTGCGGCATTTAATTGAACTCAAGGATGAATTCCTCGATTCCGTTAGCCATGAATTGCGCACCCCATTAACGAGTATGAAGGTAGCAATTCAAATCCTCCGCCAGCCGGAGCTTCCCGCTGAACGCAAACAAAAGTATTTAGATCTCCTAGAACAGGAATGGCAACGGGAATGTGATCTGATTCAAAACCTTTTAAAACTACAACAATCCGAATCCCAATCTTTACTGTTATCCTGGCAAGATTTTGATCTGATCGAATTTATTGAACCGCTGATCGCCGCCTTTGAGCAGCGTTGGACGAGTAAACATCTCACCGTTAAAGTGATTACATCGGCAACACCGTTTATTATTTGTTCTCACCCGGAAGGGTTAGAGCGGGTGATTAATGAATTGCTCACCAATGCTGGGAAATATTCCGCCGCTGATACGATTGTGGAGATTGAAATGGGCTTTGCCCAAGAGCAGTTAGTGATTGAGGTACGCAATTATGGGCCGGGGATTTCCCCGGAGGATCAGGAGCATATTTTTGATAAGTTTATGCGGGGTCAAGGGGTGACGCAGCAAGGGATTGCGGGGACAGGTTTGGGGTTGACGTTGGTGAAGAATTTGGTGAAGCATTTGGGGGGAAGGGTGGAGGTGCGCAGTCAGTTGGAAACGGAGGAGGAGTTGGGGGAAACCTGTTTTACGCTCTATCTGCCGATTAATCCGGCGGGGGTGATTGGCAAATAAGGATTATGGATCGGCGTAGGGGCGAAAAGGCGAAAAGTTTGCAAAGCAAAATTTCTCGCCCCCACGGGATACATCCTCCCGGATGATCGGGGGTTGCTATGATACAGATTGCTCACTTTTGCCCTTAATATCCCATGTCTACCCCCTCTCCCGCCCGCATTAGCCGTGTTTTACCTGATTCGATCGCGGCAGAAATTGGTTTTGAGCCAGGGGATGCGATCGCCACCATCAACGGCCTACCGCTGCGGGATCTGATTGATTATCAATATCTTTGTGCTGATGAACTGTTAATGCTGGAGGTGGTGGATGGTCGGGGGCAACGCCATGAGGTGGAAATTGAGAAGGATTATGATCAGGATCTGGGGTTAGAGTTTGAAACGGCCTTATTTGATGGGTTGATCCAATGTAATAACCGCTGTCCCTTTTGTTTCATCGATCAACAACCCCCCGGTAAGCGGGAAAGCCTTTATTACAAAGATGATGACTATCGCCTCAGTTTTCTCTATGGCAGTTATCTCACCCTCACCAATTTAACAACGCGGGAATGGGAGCGGATCGAACAGATGCGCCTTTCTCCCCTCTATGTTTCCGTCCATGCTACGGATCCAGAGGTGCGATCGCACCTGTTGAAAAATCAGCGAGCGGGGCAAATTCTCGATCAACTCCGTTGGTTCCAAGCGCGGCAATTGCAAATTCATGCCCAGGTGGTGGTCTGTCCGGGGATTAACGACGGCCCCCAATTGGATCGGACGTTGCGGGATCTGGCCCAATTCCATCAGGGGGAAATCCCGACGGTACTTTCCGCCGCCGTGGTTCCCGTCGGTTTGACGCGGTTTCGCCCTCAGGAAGATGAGTTAACGCCGGTTACAGTAGCTAAAGCCCAGGAGGTGATCCCCCAAGTGCAGGCCCTCCAGGCAGAATTTCAACAAACCCTCGGCAGTACCTTTGCTTGGTTAGCCGATGAATGGTTTTTAATTGCCCAACGGGAACTCCCCCCAGAATCCCACTATGAAGACTATCCGCAAATTGGTAATGGTGTGGGGTCGATTCGGCAATTTATCCGCGATTTTGAGCAGGAATGCGATCGCCTCCTCCCCCCTGCTTTAGCGCAACCACAATCCTGGCTCTGGGTGGTGGGCAATGCCGTCGAACAAGCCTTTCAGCCCCTTGTGGCGCGGTTGAATCAAGTAGAAGGGTTGACGGTGGAATTAGTGCCCCTGCGTAGTGACTATTGGGGCCAGGTGATCACGGTGACGGGGTTGTTAACGGGGCAAGATTTGATCGCGGGATTGGCGAACCATCCCAACCCCAGCCCAATTTTGTTGCCCTCGGTGATGCTCAAGCACGATGAGACGCGATTTTTAGATGATTTAACAGTGGCGGAGGTGGGCGATCGCCTCCATCGTGCCATCTTCCCGGTGGCGGGCATTGAGGATCTGTTAAAGCGGGCCATTGCCCTCATCCCCCCCGCCCCTTCTCCCAAAATGGGAGAAGGGGAGCCAGATTTAAAGTGAGATGGTGCGTCAGCCGTTGGGTTATTGTTGTGAGTCAAAGGTGGCTCATCTGACGCACCCTATTCACTATTCTTCGGTTTCCTGTTCCCTCTCATCAGCGGCGATTTCCGCTTGCAGTTGGGCCAACTCCTCCGGGGTTAACTCCTCTAGGCGTTTGCGTAATACCGCTTCCTTGTAGTCCTGGATTTGGGTGTTGAGGGTCATCCCCTTGGTGGCAGCCCGAAAGATATAGGTTCCCAACCACACCATCAACCCCGCCACCAAGAGGGCTTGGCTCCAAATGCCAGCGGTGAGGTTATCCACCCCGATGCCCCGAAAGAGCAGGTAGATCAACCCCCCGGAGAGAAAAACCAGGAGGGTGAGGGCGATCGCATCAATGCGGCGCATTAGGATTCCACCCGCTTCGGCCGGAAGTTCAGGAAGGGACTCAACAGCAGTAACCCCGGGAAAAAGAGGAACACAAAGAAATACATAATCACCCGCTCGATGGAACTGGCGGTATACCAGCGGAAATTGAGATAGGCATAGAGGGCAGCGGGGAGCGCCAGCAAATAAAGACCACTCAACACCAGATAGAGCAGGGCGATAAATTGAGGACTATTAAAATCAAGCATGATGGCATTGGGGGCCTGAAAATATCGCCCCTATTGTACCGTCATTCTTGAACTAGGAGTCGCACCAAAGCCACCCGCCCAAAGCGGGGGTCTACCTCCACACCCGTCACTTCGACAACTTGCGCCGTTAAGGCTCGGGAGAGGGGATAGTGGAAGGACTGTCCCAGGGGTAAACCAAGGCATTGTTGGAAAATCTGCTGACGATGGCAGGCCGGTAGAAAATTTTCCTCCCCCATCCGTAGTGATGCGGCATTATAAAAGGACAATTGCCCCTCATAATTGAGAATGCCAGCGGGGGTGTCAAGTTGCTCACACCAGCGCAGGGCTAAAAACCATTTTGCCTCCGAGAGACGATAGTAAACGCGCTTGGGGTTGGGATGCTCAAGGGCGCGATAGCCCTCGGCACAGGAAACAATAGTTCCCCCCAAAAAGCCAAAAATTGTTCCAACGGCATCATTCATTGCGGTTGTCCCCAGGTTAGACGAGATTGTCTACGATTGCGGTGAAAATAGGATTGCAGGGAGTTTCAAGCCACGACCCATCAGCCCAAAGGGTTGGGATCGGGGTAAAAGCGATGGGTACGCTAACGCAGAACGCCGCTCCCTACCGTTAGCTTAAGGAGCAAGGGGAGCCTTTGCGAAAAAACACTAAAAGAGTTAACAAATCAGCCCACCGTGCTACAGTGATGGCACTCAATCGGCTCTGGCTGGGAACAGCGGTCAGATTAAGGGGGAAAGTCTAGTGAAAGCCTAGCACTGTCGCGCAACTGTAATGGGTGCAAATACCCTAAGTCAGGATGCCCACCGATTGAATCCGTAAAATTTCGAGCAACTGCGCGGAACAGTTCTTACAGATACCCATGAACCATCACAATCTACAACGTCATTTACAGCGCCATCGCATTTTAGGGTTATCCCTAGCGATCGCCCTCCTCTTCCCCAGTCAAGCCGCCCTTGCCCATCACCCCTTTGGCGGCAATGTCCCCAGTAATGCCCTGACTGGGTTTCTCTCGGGTTTAGGCCATCCCGTCATTGGCATGGATCATTTTGCCTTTGTGATCGCCACGGGCCTGCTGGCCGCCCTCTGGGGCCGTCAGGGTTTAATCATTCCCGTCGCCTTTGTGATCACGACATTGGTAGGGACGGGCCTCCATTTGCAACTGTTAGATTTACCCTTAGCAGAATTGGTTATTGCCGCTTCTGTTCTCGGCTTTGGGGTATGGTTGGCCCTGCCGGAGCGGGGGCAATGGTGGGGGGTGGCGATCGCCGCCGCCCTGGCGGGAATTTTCCACGGCTATGCCTATGGGGAAGCGATTATCGGGGCAGAAATGAACCCCTTGATCGCCTATCTTGCTGGTTTTGGTGTCGTGCAGTTGGGGGTTGCCGTCGGTGTGTTCGCCTTCGCCCAACGGTTCTGGCCGAATCTGGAGGAGGTGAAAGCCCTACCCCTGCGGTTTAGTGGGTTTGCGATCGCCGGCATTGGCCTCGCCTTCCTATCGGGGGAAATTCTCGGTTAAAGCCATGCATAAAATTCCAGTGACTGTGATTACGGGGTTCCTCGGTGCGGGGAAAACCACCCTCGTACGCCATTTATTGCAAAACAACCAAGGGCGGCGCATTGCCGTCTTGGTCAATGAGTTTGGTGAGATGGGGATCGATGGCGATCTGTTGCGCTCCTGCCAAATTTGCGACGAAGATGAAACCCCCGAAACCAATATTGTTGAACTCACCAACGGCTGCCTCTGTTGCACTGTTCAGGAAGAGTTTTATCCCACCATGCAGGCCCTATTGCAGCGGCGCGATCGCCTCGATGCGATCGTTGTCGAAACCTCCGGCCTCGCCCTCCCCAAACCCCTGATCCAAGCCTTCCGTTGGGAGGAAATCCGCAACGCGGCGACGGTGGACGGAGTGATTACCGTCGTAGATTGTCAGGCTTTAGCGGAGGGGACGCTAGTGGGGGATCTCGATGCGATCGCCGCCCAACGGGCCGCCGATCCTAACCTTGATCATGAAACCCCCCTAGAAGAACTGTTTGAGGATCAGTTAGCCTGTGCGGATTTAGTATTACTCACCAAAACCGATGGTGTCACAGCGGAAATAGCCCAGAAAACCAGAACTTGGCTAGGGGAGCAAGTCCCCCTAGGTGTGAAGATTGTCCCCTGTCAACAGGGGGCGGTGGCAGCAGATTTACTGTTAGGCTTTAACGCCGCCGTGGAGGATCACCTAGAGCAACGCCCCAGCCACCATGATCACGAGGAGGAGCATGATCACGACGACGAGATCAATGCCGTGCAGATGGTGAGCGATCGCCCCTGTGATCCCATTGCCCTGATTGAACGGTTACAAGCCCTGGTGCAATCCCGCGAAATCTATCGGATCAAAGGATTTGTCGCCGTCCCCAATAAACCAATGCGGTTGGTATTGCAAGGGGTAGGCAATCGCTTTGATTCCTTCTACGATCGCCCCTGGCAACCGGAAGAACCCCGCCAAACCCGGTTAGTGATCATCGGTCGGAATTTAGATCAAGGAGAAATCGAGCCAGCATTATGGGGTGAGCAGTGAGGGAGAAAAGCGTAGGGGCGAAAAATCTTTCGCCCCTCCATCAACTCTATCCTCTCTATCCTCTCTCCTCTCTCCCCATACTCCAACCAGCCGGCCATAACCCCCGCAACTTTGTCCAACAACGCTCGGCCACCGATGGCCGCAGTGCTTTGCCTAATGATCGGTAGGTTTCCTGCTCCGGAATCGTCAGGGCTTCAGCAAGGGCGATCGCCCCCTCGCAGGCTTGGCGGGCGGGGATCATCTCCCCCACCTGTTGATAAAAACGCGCCCAGTGATAAAGTACCTGGGCCTCTAAGTGCTGGGCCTTGAGTTTTTGGGTCAACTGCAACGCCTCCTGCAAATAGTCCCGCGTTTCTGGATATTCCTCCAAAGCCAAATGACTTTCTGCTAAACCACAGAGGGTGCGGCCCGTTTCCCACTGATCCCCCAAGGACTGGGCAATGGGCAGACTTTGGCGCAGATGCTTCACCGCTTGGGTATAGTTCCCCAGGCGGCAATAGGTCATGCCCAAGTTCGCCAGGGCGATCCCCACCCCCGCCTGATCCCCATGGGCCCGAGCCAAATTCCAAGACTGTTGATAGAGGGACATGGCGCGGTCATAGTCCCCCGTGGCATTGTAGACACTGCCCAAATGACCCAAGCAACGGCTTTCATCGCTGGGGTTTTGGGCCGCACGGGCGAGGCGTAGGGCCTTTTGAAGGAGAGAAATCGCCTTTGGATATTGTCCGAGGGCTAGGTATGCTGCGCCTAAACTCCCCATCGCTAGGCCCTTGAGGGCGGGATCTTGGCGCTCTTCGGCAATCACTAAACATTGCTCAAAGGCAACGATCGCGGCGGGATATTGCCCGAGGGCCAGGCGGATAGTACCCAGTTGGGCGACGGCCTGCCCTTGGCGTTGGCGATCGGATATTTTTTGCGTCAGGCTGGCGAGGGCCTCAAAGGTGGCGATCGCCTGGGTATAATCCCCTAAATTCTGATAGGCATTGCCCATCCCCAGTAGCGCCTTCACCCATTGCCGATGGTTGGGTTGGGGTTGCTGTCGCTCCAGGGGTAAAAACCGTTGGAAATAATCTAAAGCATGGGGATAATCCGCCAATTGCCCATAGGCAATCCCCACATTAAACAGAGCTTGGCGCAGGGCATCGGGGGGGGCATCTTGACCCACCAGGGTTAAATATTCCTGGAAAACCTCAATGGTTTGGTGGGGATGGTTTAACTGAGCATGGGTATCCCCCAGGTAAAACAATGCCGCTTCTAAGGTTTTGGTGGGCCGGATTTGCATCGATTCCACCCAGGCCAAATATTGCTCCAGATATTCAACAGTGGCCTGATCATCCTGGCTGAGATAGCAAATTTTCCCCAAGACAAACAACGTTGCCCCTATTTGTTGGGGATTATTGAGGTGATCGGCTCGTTGCAAATAAATTTCCAAATAGTCACGGGCTGTTCTGAAATCCTCACGGGCATAGTAGGCAGTTCCCAATTGCAAAGCCACCAAGGCTAATTCCGTATCTGCCCCCACAGTCCAATCTTGGCGATCATAGTAAGCCTGGAGATATTCGAGAGTTTTGGGATAATCTTGCATTTCATAGGCTGCCGTACCCAATTGCCAAAGGGCCGGATCTAAACCCTCTGGATCGGGCATTAATGCGAGATACTGCTCTAAATCCCTGAGGGTGGCGGCGTAGTCTTTCTGTTTAAAGCTGGCGGTTCCCAGGGCAAAATAAACCCCTGAGGGGATGGGGTGGTTAGGGTTGGCGGTGAGGGCTTGGCGGAGTATGGCGATCGCC
>RECT01000171.1 GCA_007693875.1 Spirulina sp. DLM2.Bin59 | reverse complement strand
ATAACATAGAAACCGCCGCTCCTTGACCCCCACCTGTTCCGAGGTGGGGGAATGCATCGCTAATTTTGTTCAAATTCCCCGATAAGGGTGGCAAAATAGATAAAACCGGCTGGGTATTCCTGCCGCCACCTGAATCCATTAACCTATGCTGTTAAAATCGACGACGCGCCATATTCGCATCTTTACCGCCGAAGTTAAAGATAATGAACTGATCCCCAGTGAACGGGTTTTAGCCCTGGACATTGATCCCGATAAGGAATTTAACTGGACAGAAGAAGCCCGCCAACGGGTACATCGCCAGTTTGACGCTTTGGTGGAAGCCGCCAATGGTGAAGATTTGACGGAATACAACCTGCGGCGCATTGGCTCAGATCTGGAGCACTTCATCCGCAACCTCCTGGAAGAGGGGCAAATTAGCTACAACCTCCAAGGGCGCGTCCTCAATTACAGCATGGGCCTGCCCCGGATGGAGACAGAACAAGGGAGGGGTGAGTACCATTAAGCCCATGATTTTGAGTTGCCCCACCGTTGCTGGATTGTGAAACACCATGGAAGCCGCTACCGATTACCTTTACTGCGCCAATGGGGACTGTCAACAGCGGAATCCCGGCCATCATAACTTTTGTCAGGCCTGTAATACCCCATTGGTGCGGCGGTATCTGTGGGTGATTGGCGATCCTGCCCCTGCTTTGACGGTGGGAGCGAGGGTAGGGGATACGGTTCCCCAGGAGGGCGATCGCTATGAGGTGATTTCCCCTCGGTTGCTGCTGGATTTGCATCCCTATTTTCCCCCCAAGATGCCAGGAGATGATCAGATTCCCGATCATCTCTTGCCCTATTTAAAGCTGATCCCTCAACAACTCCACATTCCCCAACTCTATGGGCAACTGACCTCAGAGCTTTGGCTGTTGGAGGTGGGCAGTTTGCCCCACCCGGTGCAACTTCTGGGAGATCATTTATTGCCTTTGTTGACCCATCAATGGAGCCAGGCCAATGCCCTGCGCCAGGCGACTTGGCTGTGGCAGATGGCGCGGCTATGGGAGCCATTGCTGGCCCAGGGGGTGGCCAGTAGCCTCTTACAGGGGGAATTGTTGCAGGTGAATGGGCCGGTGGTACGGTTGCGGGAGTTGCAACGGGATCAGCAGCCGCCCACCTTGGCGCAATTGGGACAATATTGGGCTGCTTGGGAAGCGGCGGCGCCCTGGCGGGATTTTTTCAAAAGCTTATGTCAGCAGCTCCAGGTGGGGGCGATCGCCCAGGGGGCAGCATTGATCGCTCATTTAGATGGGGCGATCGCCTCCCTGGCGAGTCAGCATCAATACCGCTATGGGGCGATCGCCCAAACCGATGCCGGCCCCACCCGGGATCACAACGAAGATGCTTGCCACCCGGATCACCCCAAACAGTTCACCGCCGATCAACCCGACCCCCCCGCCGTAATTGTCTGCGATGGCATTGGCGGCCATGCGGGGGGAGAAATTGCCTCCCAGATTGCCATTGAAACGATTCAGCACCGCCTCCGGGAAGCCGTTGCCTCCCCGGATCAGGGGCGTGAAGCTAGCTCGGCTCCCGATAGTGACCCGATCCGCACCTCCCTAGAGCAGGCCATTACCGAAGCCAACGACAAAATCTGTCAACGCAACGACGCGGAAAACCGCGAGGAGCGGGAACGGATGGGGACAACGGTGGTTACTGCTGTCGCCCAGCAATCCTCCCTCTACCTCGGCTATGTGGGGGATTCCCGGATTTACTGGATCACCCGCAGTGGTTGCTATCAAATCAGCCTCGATGATGATGTGGCGGCGCGGGAGGTGCGTTTAGGCTATGCCTTGTATCGGGATGCGGTCTCTTTCCCTGGGGGCGGCGCATTAATCCAAGCCCTGGGGATGGGGCCCGCGAATCGCCTCTATCCCAACTTAGATCGCCTCGTTCTCGATGAGGATAGCCTCATTCTGCTCTGCTCCGATGGGTTGAGTGATTACGATCGCATTGAGCAATATTGGCAGACGGAATTATTAACGGTGCTGCAAGGCCAGCAGGATCTGGCTACGGCGGTGGCGCATCTGGTGGCGATCGCCAACCAAAAAAATGGCCATGACAACGTCACCGTCGGCCTCCTCCATTGCCAAATCCAACCCCACCCCTGCCCCACCCTCCCCCCCCTGCCCAAGGCAGCAGCGCCCGAGGCTTTGGCGGTTACAACACTGCCCTCGCCTGCCCCCGCCCGCCCCTGGCCGATCGCAGCCCTCACCGCCGCCATTGTTGCCATCCTCCTCATTTCCCTAGGGGCAGTCTCCTACTCCCTCTTTCCAGAATGGCGGCAATGGGTTGATCGCCTCACCGGCAATACCCCCGTCACCGCCGTCGGCGACCCCATCCCCTTGAACCAATTAGCGATCGGAGGCAACGCCCAAATCCTCCGCACCATCACCCTACCCCTTGAACCCGCTGCCGATGCCCAAACCGTTGACCTCTCCGCTCAAACTGACTTTATCCTCAAAGACCGGCAAACCTTAAGCAATGGCGAAGTTTGGCTGCAACTCCAACTCTGTAGCCCCACAGTGAATCAACCGCCAATCGTCTGGGTGCAACGGGATCTAAGCCCCAACCTCCAGGTCATGCCCCTCGTCAATTCCGTTCATTGCCGTCCCCAAGACCCGTTAGAGTGAATCCCCACTATGCAGCACAGTGACTCCTTGGATTTAAGCTTGGCCCTCGTTCGGCTCGACTCTGCGGGCCCTGAACACTTTGCCATTTGGGTCATTAAGGCTCCTTTTCCGGGGGGATATGTTCACCATGATGATAAATGGTCGGTGGAGTTAACGCAGTGCTGGGTGGCTTGGCAGGAAATGTTTACCTTGGGGCAGCGATCGCCCCATTTGCCCGTTATCCATAGCCGGTGCAATATTCAGGAATCCTTTAAGCCCACCGTGAAAGGGGGGCGCACTAGCCAAAGCGGGCGGTTGATGCAGGAGTTAGGGGTGCAGTTATGGCATTGGTTGTTGCAGGGGACGGTGCGGAGTACCTTTGCCCAGAGTTGTGGGATGGCCCAGGGGCGGAAGGTTTTGCTGCGGTTACGCTTGGACATTCGCGACCCCAACCTGATCCCCCTGCCTTGGGAGGTGATGCAACCAGCGGCGGGGAAGCCAGCCATTGCCCTTAACCAAGACATCCTGTTTAGCCGCACCACCAATGATGTGGATCCCCTCAGTCCGGTGCAAACTGAAGATGAACTGCGGATTTTATTGGTATTGGGGCAGCCGAGTCATTCCCAAGGGGATGAATTGCAATTGCAACAGGAGGCGGAACTGTTGCAGCAGGTGATTAATCCCCTACTCCGGGGGGAAGGGGTGGAGGATTCTGCCCCTGTGAAGATTGATCTGTTGGTGCAACCGACACCAGTACAATTGATTCGCAGTTTGGAGGGGGGCCGCTACAATATTTTTTTCTATGCGGGCCACGGGATGCCAGCCCCCGATGGGGGGTTATTGTTCCTTCATCCCCAGGCCAGCTTAAATGGCACAGAACTGGCCCAGGTGTTGGTGCGAACCCGCGTCACCTTAGCCCTGTTTAATGCCTGTTGGGGGGCCTACCCCGAACAGCAGGGACAAACCGCCGTCCCCCGCAGTAGTTTAGCGGAGGTGTTGATTCACCACGGTGTCCCGGCGGTGGTGGGGATGCGGGATGCGATCGCCGATCCAGAGGCATTGACATTTATTCAGTATTTCACCATGGCATTGACCCAGCATTGCACGCTGGATCAGGCGGTGGCCATTGCCCGTCAGCAACTGCTGACCTTGTACAAATTTAATCAACCGGCTTGGACTTTACCGATTCTTTACATGCACCCGGATTTCAACGGGCAACTCCTGCGGGTGCGGCGGGAGATCACCGAGTTACCGACGATTTTGCCGGAGGGGGGGGGGCGGCCAGTGATCCCTTTGGGGGTGATGCGGATGGTGAAGGCCCGTGATCAAACCTGGTCAATTCGCGGCGGCTCAATGCGGGTGGGTCGGCATCCGGATAATGATTTGGTGGTTCAGGAGCAGGCCGTGAGCCAACAGCACGGCGAGATTTTCTACCGAGACACTGCGGCGGAGTCCCACGGCAGCCATTATTTTCTCCGGGATGCCTCGCGATTTGGTACCTATGTGATGAACCGACGCAAGCATTGGCAATTAATTCATCACCAAGAAATCCGGTTAGTGTCGGGGATGCGGCTCAAGTTCGGCAGTAGTCAAGGGGCGGAGTGGGAGTTTTTGATTAGCGATTAATCCCCAGGGGCGGGGCCGCCGCAAGCAACTTGGACATCGCCGATGGCTTCGTTGAGGGCTAATTGGGCTTTTTCCAGCTCGACGGAAAATTGATCAATTTCCGTGGCTAGCTGATTCAACTTGATCCGCCCTTCGGCGTTGAGTTCTAATTCACTGACTTCGCCTAAAACACCGCTGGCCCATTGGGGGAGATCCCGATGGCGGCTGCCTTGGGTGATCACTTCGGTTTGTAGGGTTTTTAACTCGGAATCTCTGAGATCAAGGTCGGCGATCACTTCGAGGTCAGCGGTGAGGCTGGTGGCGATCGCCTCAAAAGCTTCGGACATTTGGGCGGCGACAAATTTAAAGTCGTCAAAGGTGGCGGCTTCCTCAAAGGCTTCGGCGGTTTGCATTTCTTGATCGAGGCGGTCTTGGGTTTGCTGGAGGTTACGGATCGCCCCCATGAGGCGATCGCACTGCACGACCTTACTCTCACCGCAGGCCGTTAAGCTCCCTGCAACCAAGAGGGTACAGCAAGCAAACGTGAGGAGATTGTGGCGGGGATGACCCATAGAGATTAAGTGGGGAGTGGGAAGTAGAGAGTGGGGATTGGGTTAACCGGCTATCCCTTGACATAAGCTATCTTAAAATTGGAATCCTACGCCCTGCCCCCAATGTTATTACAGTTAAGCACTTGGCCTGAGGTTGAGCAGTACCTCACCACTTCCCAGGGGATCATTATCCCCATCGGCTCCACGGAGCAACATGGCCCTACGGGGTTGATGGGGACGGATACTATTTGTGCTGAGGCGATCGCCAAAGGGGTGGGGGAAGCCACCCAAGCCCTAGTTGCCCCGACAATTAATGTGGGGATGGCTCTCCATCACACCGCTTTTCCCGGCTCCATGAGTTTACGCCCCACCACGTTAATTTTAGTGATCTGTGACCTGATCACCCCCCTGGCCCGGGCCGGGTTTCGCCGCTTTTTCTTCCTTAATGGTCACGGCGGCAACATTGCCACCCTCAAAGCCGCCTTTGCGGAAACCTACGACCACCTCAGCCATTGTGGCATTGCGGGGGGGGATCAGGTGCGTTGCACCATTGCTAACTGGTTTATGGGCCATCACGTTTACCAACTGGCCCGGGAACTCTACGGCCCGCAAGAAGGCTCCCACGCCACCCCCAGCGAAGTTGCCCTCACCCAATATCTCTACCCCGACGCGATCAAAACCGCCCCCCTCAATGCCACCGTCGCCTCCGGCCATACGATCTACGGCGCAGCAGACTTCCGCGCCCACTACCCCGATGGCCGCATGGGGTCTAACCCCGCCCTCGCCACCCCCGAACATGGTGAAAAGTTCTACACCCAAGCCGTGGCGGATTTAAGCGAAAGTTATCGAAAATTTATCGCCGCACCTTAAAATGCAAGCAGATTTGCCCTTTTATCGAGATTAAACCTATGTTGAGTCGTGTTGCAGATTCGATTTATTGGCTCAATCGGTACATTGAGCGAGCCGAGAACCTGGCTCGGTTTGTGGATGTCAACCTCAATTTAATGCTCGATCTGCCGATTAACTTGGCGCAACAATGGCAACCCCTCGTCACCACCACCGGCGATTCCAATTTTTTTCGGGAGCATTACGGCGAAGCCAATGCCGAGAACGTGATTCAATTTCTCACCTTTGACCCCAAATATCCCAACTCGATCCTTTCGGTGTTGCGGGTGGCGCGGGAAAATGCCCGCTCGATTCGGGAGATTATTTCCTCGGAAATGTGGGAGGAGGTGAATAATTTTTACCTGATGGTTAAAGATGCCGATTCTGTTAAGCATCTGGATATGTTGCCGGACTTTTTTGCCCAGGTGAAGCTGGCCAGCCATCGCTTTGCGGGGGTGATGGATGCAACCATGACCCATAATGAGGGCTGGCATTTTGGGCAAATGGGCCGACTTTTAGAGCGGGCAGATAAAACGGCGCGGATTCTCGATGTGAAATATTTCATCCTCCTCCCCTCCGCCCAATGGGTGGGGACACCTCTGGATCAACTGCAATGGATGGCTTTATTAAAATCCGCCAGTGCCTATGAAATGTATCGCAAACAGGAGCACCGCATTCACCCGGCAGCGGTGGCGGCTTTTTTAATCCTCAATCGCCATTTTCCCCGCTCCATCTATTTTTCCCTCTCCCAGGCGGAAAAATCCCTCTACCACGTCACTCAAACCCCGATGGGAACCTGGAGCAATCCACCGGAGCGGGCGATCGGTCGCCTCTGTGCCCAGTTGGGGTATTTGGTTATTGAGGATGTGATTGAAGATGGCATGCACGAATTCTTAGACCAAATGCAGGGGTCAATTAATCAGGTGAGCAATGAAATCGCGGCAACGTTTTTTAGTGCCGATGCCATTCCGGCCTAGGGGCGAAAAACTTTTCACTCCAACTTTTCACCCTGACATATTACAGCTTGTTTGGTAATAACTTTAAACTATGCCCTCACCCTAAATCCCTCTCCCAGAGTGGGAGAGGGACTTTGAAATCGTTTCGTTTAACTGGTGTAAAGGCTCGATTAACCTCCCTATTCCCCGTTCCCCGTTCCCCGTTCCCCATTCCCCTCTGGAGACTCCACCCCCATGAATTCTTTACTCTATTTACTCGTGCCGGCAGTGTTAGGGGGCGTGTTTACCCTAATGAATTCGATCAAGATTATTAACGAGGGGAATGAAGCCTTAGTGGAGCGGTTTGGGCAGTACAGCCGCAAACTGACGGCGGGGCTGAATATTGTCCTGCCGGTGTTGGAAACGATTGTGGTGGAGGATACAACCCGCGAGAAAGTGCTGGATATTGAACCACAATATGCGATTACGAGGGATAATGTTTCCCTCAAGGTAGATGCGGTGGTCTATTGGCGCATTTTGGAGCTAGAGCGAACATTTTATGTGGTGGAGGATATTAAGAAGGCGATTAAGAATTTGGTGTTAACCAATGTGCGGTCTGCCATTGGTCGCCTCAAGTTGGAGGAAACCTATTCATCCCGCGATCGCATTAATCAATCCCTTTTAGAGCAACTGGACGAAGCCACGGGGGATTGGGGGGTGAAGGTGACGCGCATTGAGGTGCGGGAAATTTCCCCCGCTGCTACGGTGATGGAATCCCTAGAGTTGGAGCGGGCAGCAGAAAGTAAAAAGCGGGCAGAAATTGCCGAAACGGAAGGGATTGTGGAATCTATTCAAATGCTCTCCGATGTCCTGGATCAAAAACCCGATGCCAAACAGGTTTTAGAATTTCTCGTCGCCCAGCGTTATGTGGAAGCCAATGAAAAACTGGGCAATAGCCCCAATTCCAAAGTTTTATTCATGGATCCCAACGCCCTCAACCAGGCGATGCACAGCTTAATGAACAATCCTCATCATCACTTTCCTGAGCCAGATCACCCCGCCCCCCCTGAGCCGCCCCCAAACCCACCCACAGCCCCCCCCTCGCCTCCCATCGGCCTCGGCTCTTAAGGATTCAGCAAGATAGGGCTCTGTAAACGATGAACAGATCAGGGGGGTGGAGAACCCTCACTTCATGACCCGCGTCGCATTGAGAATGGCCAATAATGCTACACCAACATCGGCAAATACGGCTTCCCACAGTGTTGCCACTCCCATAATTCCAAGGAGAATAAATAGTGCTTTCACGCCCAGGGCTAAGACAATATTTTGCAGAACAATTTTGCGCGTTTTTTGGGCAATTTGAATCGCTTCAGCTACTTTCGAGGGGGCATCGCCCATAATCACAATATCAGCGGTTTCAATCGCCGCATCGGAACCTAATCCCCCCATGGCGACCCCAATATCCGCTCTGGCAATCACGGGTGCATCGTTGATGCCGTCTCCAACAAATACCACTTTACCTTGACCGGAACGGTGCAAGATCTCTTCCATGGCCTCGACTTTCCCTTCTGGGAGCAGTTCAGCAACATAGGCATCTAAACCTAATTGTTGGGCGACATGATCGGCGACGCGCTGGTTATCTCCGGTGAGCATCACTGTTTGTTTAACCCCAAGACACTTCAGATCCTTGATCGCTTGGGGGGCATCCTGTTTGATTTCATCGCTAATCAGGATATAGCCGGCATAGCGTTGATCAACGGCAAGATGCACAATGGTTCCTGATGCAATGCAAGGATCAAATTTAATTTGTTCTCGATGTAGGAGGCGATCGCTCCCTACCAGTAAGATTTGCCCATCGCTCTGGGCCCGAATTCCATAGCCGGCAATTTCTGCGTAATCTGTCACCCCCTGATTATTAATGGGCTCACCGTAGGCTTCCCGAATGGATTGGGCGATGGGGTGGTTGGAATGGGCTTCGGCTGTTGCCGCTAGGGTGATTAGTTCTGATGCGGAGAAACCATTTTTAGGGACAATATCCGTAACCTTAAAAACGCCTTGGGTAAGGGTTCCGGTTTTATCAAAAACAACAGTTTTGACTGTGGTGAGGGCATCTAAAAACGTTGAGCCTTTAACAAGAATGCCCCGTTTAGCTGCCCCACCCACACCGCCAAAGTACCCCAGGGGAATGCTGATCACTAACCCACAGGGACAGGAAATCACGAGCAAAATTAAGGCTCGATAAACCCAGGTTTGATGCGTAGCACCGGGAATGAGGAGGGGAGGCAGGAGGGCAACAAGCAGGGAGAGAATCACGACTATCGGCGTGTAATAGCGGGCAAGGCGGGTAATTAGCTTTTCCGTTGCTGCTTTTTTGTGGGTGGCGTTTTGTACCAGATCGAGAATTTTGGCGATGGAGGATTCCCCAAACAGTTTTGTCACCCGCAGAGTGAGGACGCCGGTTTTGTTGATCATTCCGGCTAAAACCGTGCTGCCGATGTGAACCCGCCGTGGTACTGATTCTCCGGTTAAGGCGGAGGTATCCACTTGGGAATTTCCCACTAATACCTCGCCATCCAGGGGAATTTTTTCCCCGGGTTTGACGACAATAACATCTCCCACGGCAACGGTTTCCGGTGCAACCGCTTCGAGAGAACCCTCTACTTGGCGATGAGCGATGTCCGGGCGCAGGGCTAATAATGCTTTGATGGAGCGGCGCGATCGCCCCACCGCGTATTCCTGAAAAAGTTCGCCAATCCGATAAAACAGCATCACTGCCACCGCTTCGGGGAGTTCACGAATGGCGATCGCGCCTAAAGTTGCGATCGTCATCAAAAAGTTTTCGTCAAATAATTGCCCCCGTAACAGATTGCGGCCCGCCGTCTTGACCACCGTCCAACCGCTGACGAGGTAAGCCGGGATAAAAACGGCGTATTCCCCCAGGCCATAGGGAGTATTCCGCAAAAATTCCCCAAAGATCATCCCTCCCGCCAATAGCGCCATCACGCCAACCACAGGGATGATTTCCCCTGGGAGGTCAAATTCCCCTGAGCCGCGATCAGGGTCATGGGGTGCGCCATCGCGTTGGGGGGTGGGGGCGATCGCCCGATAGCCCAAACTGATTAACCGATCGTTAATCTCTGCCTCTGTGAGATATGCGGGGTCGTAGGAGATGGTGAGCTGTTCCGTTGCCGCACTGACGGACACCGCCGCAACCCCCGTTAAGCAATCTAAGGCGGTTTCAATCTTGGCAGCACAACTTGCACAGTCCATGCCGCCGACCTGGATTTGCTGAGTTTTGAGCAGGGGAGTGGAAGTCATAGGGGTGTGATGGTGGGGTGGCTCATGGAGATCCTAGCAATAACCATCCAACCAATAGGTGGTCATCTCCCCCTTCCCTTTAATGGGAATCACGCCCCTGGGGGTGAGGGTGTAGTGGTCTTTGAGGCGGTGGTAGGTGTTGGGGGTGACTTGAATGCGGCCCGGTAGCCCTTGGGATTCCATGCGGCTGGCCATGTTCACCGTATCCCCCCACAGGTCATAGCTAAATTTACTCGTGCCAATCACCCCCGCCACCACTGAGCCGGTGTTGATGCCAATGCGGAGAGCGAAGGGTTCGGTGCGCTCCGCACTAGCGCACCTATCGCGGTTGAGTTCCTGAATAACCTGCTGCATGGCAAGGGCCAAGTTGGCGATCGCCTCCGCATGATCCCCCCGTGGCGTAGGCAATCCCCCCACCACCATATAGGCATCCCCAATGGTTTTGATTTTTTCGAGACTATACTGGGCGGTGAGGGCATCAAACTGGGAAAAGATCACATTTAATTGCTCCACAATCGCAATGGGGGGAAGGGTGGCCGCCAACTGGGTAAACCCGACTAAATCCGCAAACAAGACGGTGACTTCTTCAAAACTATCGGCGATCGTCGTCGTATCCACCTTGAGCCGTTCGGCAATGGGTTGGGGCAAAATGTTGAGCAATAATTCTTCAGTTTTAACCTGCTCCTCTTGAAGGGCGATCTCCGCCTCTTTACGCTTCATAAACTGCCCCAACTGATTGCCCGTCGCCGCCAACATTTGCAACAAGTTTTGATCCGGCGGTAACTGCTCGCGGCGGAAGAATGTCATCACCCCCAACATTTCCCGGCCACTTTGCAAGGGGAACCCTAAAGCCGTGCAGAGGTTGGCCTGACGGGCGAGACATTGGGGGCCAAAATCTGGATCGCTGTGAATTGTCGTGATCCATTCCGGCAGGCCTGCCCCCCATACCCGCCCCGCAAACCCCACCCCTTCGGGAAACGTCAC
>RECT01000094.1 GCA_007693875.1 Spirulina sp. DLM2.Bin59 | reverse complement strand
CCAGCCCAACAACCGGAACATCTCGCGATGCTGATTTAACAATCCTTCAGCAGCAAGCGCAAAATGTTGCGGAACAACATCAAAGCCCTCATCGATCCCGACCACCTCACCCCATTACTCACCCAGTTAGGGATTAACCCCGATGCCCGCCCAGAAGCGATCAGCGTTGCCCAATGGGTAGCGTTGAGTGATGCTTTAGTAGAAGTGGGAAGTGGGAAGTGATCTAACTTCTTTTGCCCTTTGCCTTTTGCCCTTTGCCTTTTTCTTTACTCCCCATGTACACCCTCATCGCCCCCGCCAAAATCAACCTCTACCTTGAAATCATCGGCGATCGCCCCGATGGTTTCCATGAGTTGGTGATGGTGTTGCAAAGTATTGATTTAGGCGATCGCCTCACCCTCGATCGCACCCACAGTAACAGCCATCACCTCACCTGTAATGATCCCCAACTCAGTGGCCGCGATAACCTGGCCTACCGTGCCGCTGAGTTGATCAGTGAACGGTTTCCCGATGCCTTTGCCAGTTATGGGGGGGTGAAGATCCATTTGGAAAAGCAAATTCCGGTGGCTGCGGGTTTAGCGGGAGGGTCGGCCGATGGGGCGGCGGTGTTGGTGGGGATGAACCTGTTATGGAATTTGGGGTTAACCCAAGAAGATTTGCAAACCTTGGCGGCGCAATTGGGGTCAGATCTGCCCTTTTGTGTAACGGGAGGGACGGCGATCGCCACGGGCCGAGGGGAGCAGTTAGATTTTATCCATAGTCCGCCGGAGCCAATTTGGTTAGTCTTAGCCAAACACCGCAATCTGGCGATTTCCACCCCCTGGGCCTACCAAACCTATCGCCAACAGTTTAGCCAAAAATACATCCAGCACCCCGATGAGCAGGCGGCCCGCGCCCAACGCATCCATGCAGGGCCAATGGTGGGGGCGATCGCCGCTGGGAATTTAGCCGCGATGGTGGCCCATTTAGAAAATGATCTCGAAGCGGTAGTCTTACCAACCCAGCCCGCCGTAGCCCAACTGCGCGAGGCCCTCTTAACAGCAGGAGCCACAGGGGCAATGATGTCCGGCTCTGGCCCCAGTGTCTTTGCCCTCTGCGAATCCCAAGACCATGCCGAAACGGTGAAAACCAAAACCGCTGAGATGTTGAATGATCCAAATCTCGGTTTTTGGGTGACACAATTTAGCCATCAGGGGATTCATCTCGCTAGCCTTGGGTGAGAAATAAGGATGAAGGATGAAGGATGAAGGATGAAATAGGGAGTAGGGAGTAAGCTGATATGGATTTAAATTTCCTCGTTACTTGGCTCTGCCAAGTAACGCCCCCCCGGAGGCTCCGCCTCCACCCTGGCGGCAGAGCCGCCCCCACCCGATGCCACGGCAGAGCCGTGGCACGAGATCAACTTCTCCCTACTTCCCACTTCCCACTCCCTACTTCATCCTTTATCCTTCATCCTTCATCCTTCCAATGCTCCCCCTCCTCTCCCTCTCCCTCGATGAACTCACCGCTTGGGTACAAACCCAAGACCAACCCGCCTATCGGGGTAAACAACTCCACCAATGGCTTTACCAAAAAGGAGCGCGATCGCTCCTCGATATCACCGTTTTTCCCAAGGCTTGGCGGGAAAAATTAGCCGACTACCCCATTGGCCGCTCGACGATCGCCGATTGCCGCATTGCCCCCGATGAAACCCGGAAGTACCTACTCACCCTTGCCGATGGGCTAATTATTGAAACCGTCGGGATTCCTACGGAGAAACGCCTCACCGTTTGTGTTTCCTCCCAAGTCGGTTGCCCCATGGCCTGCGATTTTTGCGCCACCGGCAAAGGCGGCTATACCCGCAATTTAGCCCCCCATGAAATCGTTGATCAGGTGTTAACCGTGCAACAGGATTTTGGCCGCCGGGTCAGCCATGTGGTCTATATGGGCATGGGAGAACCCCTGTTGAATTTAAAAGCCGTGGTGCGATCGCTCCAGCAATTAAACCAAGATGTGGGGATTGGGGGGCGATCGCTCACCGTCTCCACCGTCGGCGTACCCCGGCGCATTAAAGAACTCGCAGAACATCACCTGCAAATCACCTTCGCCGTCAGCCTCCACGCCGCCGACCAAACCCTCCGGGAACAACTGATCCCCACCGCCAAAAACTACCCGATCCCCAAACTCCTCGAAGACTGCCGCTATTACGTGAAAACGACAAAACGACGGCTCACTTTTGAATATATCCTCCTGGCCGGTGTCAACGATCGCCCCGAACAGGCCCAAGCCCTCGCCAAACAACTGAAAGGCTTTCAAGCCCACGTTAACCTCATCCCCTACAACCCCATCACCGACGCTGACTACCGCCGGCCCCAAATCAAACAAATCAAACAATTCAGCGACATTCTCCATAAACACCACATTGAAAACAGCATCCGCTATTCCCGTGGCCTAGAAGCCAATGCCGCCTGTGGCCAACTCCGTACCCAACAGGCCGCCACAAATCCCGCCGTTCAAACTCCGGATCCCCTCCCTTCCCTGCGAAAGATCAATCAACCCTCCTGAGGTTTAAACCCTCAACCTGGGGAGGCGAATCCCCACATCGCAAGATAGGCATAAAGAAAGACCCAGAACTTGAGAGAATGGC
Organism: Spirulina sp. DLM2.Bin59; assembly: GCA_007693875.1. Lineage (GTDB taxonomy): Bacteria > Cyanobacteriota > Cyanobacteriia > Cyanobacteriales > Spirulinaceae > Spirulina. The sequence continues at coordinate 8,307 of RECT01000094.1, read as the reverse complement.
ATTTGCCCATTGATCCGCCAAAACGTCAACAATGAATCGTTATCATGGGGGGTGGATGCCTTCGGAACCTGAGTTCTGCTTGCCATTTATTAAAAGTCTATGACGCTATCCGTTGCTTCGCATGCCACAGGGGATATTCTCGTTACCGATGATACGCCCGCTAATCTCCGGCTACTGACGGAAGTTTTAGTCAAGCATGGTTATCATGTTCGAGCTGCTCGGAGTGGCAAAGCAGCCTTGATGGCAGTACAGGCTAAACATCCAGACTTGATTTTGCTGGATATCATGATGCCGGAGATGGATGGGTTTACGGTGTGTGAACAGTTGAAAGCTGATCCCCATACCCGCCATATTCCCGTCATCTTTATCTCAGCGTTGGATAATGCCACTGATAAGGCGCGGGCCTTTGATGTGGGGGGCATTGACTATATTCCTAAGCCCTTCCATCGAGAAGAGGTGCTGCTGCGGGTGAGTCATCATCTCAGTCTGCGGCGGGCCCAAGATGCCCTGCGGGCCAGTGAAACGCGGTTTCGGCTCATTTTTGAAAATTCTGGTTTAGGGATTTTTGTTGCCCAACCCGATGGCCGGATTCTCAAAACCAATCGGGCTTTTCAACAGTTTCTCGGCTACGAGGGGATAGAACTCTATCAAACCCTCTGTACGAATTGCTTAGGTGTGGCGGATCAGAACCGGATTCTCCAACAGTTGTCGGCCATTGGTCGCGGTGACATTAATCATTATCAGGTGGAGCAGGAATATTTGCGGGCGGATGGGCAGCGGGTGTGGGGGCGGTTGATGCTCTGTGGGGCGATGCAGGATGGGGTGGTGCAGTTTGTTTTTGGCATGGTGGAAAATATTGACACCCAAAAGCGGGCCCAGGAAGCTTTGGCGGCTTCGGAGCGGGAGATGCGGGCGATTTTTCAGGCGATGACGGATTTGGTGGTGATTCGCGATCGCCAAGGCCGCTGTTTAAAAATTGCCCCCACCCAGGCCGCCGCCCAACTGGCCCCCAGTGAACTCCTGGGGAAAACGTTGCAGGAATTGATGCCGGATGTGGCGGCACAGTTGCAGGGGGCGATCGCCCACACCCTAGACCACCAAGAAACCACCAAGGTGGAATACCAACATCATGCACAGCAGGATCTGGCTTGGTTCGATGCTCGTTTGTCGCCGCTCTCGGCGGATCGGGTGGTGTGGGTGGCACGGGATGTCACGGAAGATCGGCTCATCGCTCAAAAGCTGCGCCACAGTGAGCAGGAAATTCGCGGTATTTTTGAAGCGATGACGGATTTAGTCCTGGTGGTGGATGCCCACCGTCAGGAGGTGCAGGTGATGCCCACCAATTACAAGCGGCTGTTTGAAAATAGCAATGCGGTGGTAGAAGCAACCTTTGAGCAATTTTTTCCCCAGGAAAATGCAGCCAATAGCTTTTGGGAGCCGATTCAGCGGGTTTTAACGGAGCAACTGACGCTCACCTTTGAATACCGCTTGCAACTGGAAACAGGATCAGTGTGGTTTGCGGCGAATATTTCCCCCCTGCCGGATAATTGCGTGATCTGGGTGGCGCGGGATATTAGTGCGCGGATTGAGGCGGAATTAGAGTTACAAACCCTGGCGGCCCAGTTAGAGGAGCGGGTGGTTGAGCGGACGACGCAACTGCGACGGGTCAATGCCAATCTACGGGCGGAAATTAGCGATCGCATTCAAGCCGAAGCCGAACTGGCCCGCTCCGAGGCACGGTTCCGGCTGGCGGTGGACAACATCCCCAATATGTTTGTGATCTATGATCACCATCTCCGCTATCGGTTTGTCAATCACCAAGCCCTGAAAACCCTGGCTTTCCAACGGGACATGATGATCGGCCACACCGACCGGGAACTCTTCCCAGAGCAGATCACCCAAGCCTACGTTCCCCTCTTGGAAAAAGCCGTGGCGGAACGCTCGATCCAATCGGGCCAATGTACATTTTCCGTGCCCCGTCAAGGGAATCTGATGTTCATGATTACCTATGTGCCGCTGTTAAATGAAGCGGGGGACATTGAGCAAATTTTAGGGATTGCCCTCGATATCACCGAGCAACAGCGGTCGGAGCGGGTGATCTGGCAGGCCAAGGAACAACTGCAAGCGGTGCTGGATGCTGTGCCGGGGTTTGTTTCTTGGATTGGTCGTTTTGAGGAAACGGAGTCGGAACAGTCGCGGGAACTTTACTATCTCGGGGTGAATCACCAATTAGCCAGCGCCTTTGGTGTGGAGCCTCAGGCTTTTATGGGGCAGCGGTTGGGGTTTCTGAATTTGGGGGCGCAGTTTGAGCAGTTATTGCAAAACCTCTTTGATGGGCCCGACCGGATGCGATCGCAGGTGGTGGATGTCCAAGTGCGCCACCAAACCCGGCATTACCTGGTGGTGGCGCAAAAATATCAAGAAAATCAAGCGGCGGTGTCTGTGGGCATTGATATCACCGCCCGCATTGAGGCGGAAAGTAAACTAAAGCGGGCCTATGAGCGATCGCAATTGCTTTCAGAACTCACTCTTAAAGTCCGCCAATCCCTTGATCTCGATGAAATTCTCCACACCGTTGTTTGGGAGGTGCAGCAAATTCTCCACACCGACCGGGTGGCGATTCTGCAATGCCAATCGGATCACCGAGGCCAGGTGATTAAAGAATCAGTCTTAGTGGGAATTGAGCCCGTGGGGCTGCAACCGGCGGAAATTCCCTGCCGTATCCTCGAAGAAGCCCCCTATGTGGCCATCCATGATACGGAGCAGGAGGGAAAAGAGGATTATCTGCTCACCTTTGGGGGGTTTCCGGTGCGATCGCAGCTCCTCGTCCCCATTTTTATCCAGCAAAACCTCTGGGGCAGCATTTTGGTGCAGCAATGCCATGACCCCCACCATTGGCAAGCGGATGAAATTAAATTGCTCACTGCCCTCGCAGATCAATTGGGGATTGCCGTGGCCCAGGCCCAACTCCTCAATCATTTAGAAGAACGGGTGGCGGAGCGCACCGCTGAACTCCAACAGGAAATTGCCGAGCGCACCAAAGCCGAAACCGCCCTGCGGGAAAGTGAAGCCCAACTCCATCGCGTCATCCAAAGCAATGCCTATGGGATTGTGGTTTGTAACCATTTTGGCCGGATTGATTTTGCCAATACCGCAGCGGCGGAATTGTTTGGGCGATCGGCTCAAGAATTACTCGATTTTGATTTGGGCATCCCGATCCCCAATGGTAAACGGGGTGACAATAGCCAGGATCTCAGTTCCCTCTCGGCCCACGGCGATCCCACAGAAATTTGTCTCGTCCATCCCCAGGGGCGGCAATGTATTGTGGAGATGCGATCGGTGGCGATTAATTGGTATGGCAAACGGGCCTATTTGCTCTCCTTGATGGACATCACCGAACGCAAGGCCATTGAACAGATGAAAGATGAATTCATCTCCATTGCCAGCCACGAATTGCGCACCCCTTTGACCTCCATTCGCGGCTCCTTAGGACTCTTGGCCACGGGACGGTTGGGGCAACTGTCGGATAAGGGGCAGCAAATGCTGGAAATTGCGGTGAATAATACCGATCGCCTCACCCGGCTCCTCAACGACATTCTCGATCTGGAGCGGATTGAATCGGGGCGGATCAAAATCATTAAGCGCCGCTGTGATGCCTTAGAGCTGATCCAGCAGGCGGCCCAAGCGATGGTTTCCATGGCGGAGCAAAACCAGATCACCCTTTGTTTAGAATGTGATCAACAACGGTTTGCCACTTATCCCCCCCCGGAAAGAACAGTGGCGGGTGAGCCGCCTTTTCCCATCTATGTGTGGGTTGACCCGGATCAAATTTTGCAGACGCTGACGAATTTAATTAGCAATGCGATTAAATTTTCAGAGCGCGATCGCGGCATTTGGATCAACGTCACCCCCCACCCTGATCAGGTGATTTTTTCCGTCCATGACCAAGGGCGGGGGATTCCGGCGGATAAATGTGAGGCAATTTTTGGGCGATTTCAGCAGGTGGATGCTTCGGATTCGCGGGAAAAGGGGGGAACCGGTTTAGGTCTATCGATTTGCCGGGAAATTGTCCAACGTCATGGCGGTGACATTTGGGTGACGAGTACGCTCGGAGAGGGAAGTTCCTTCTATTTTTCGATTCCGGCTCAACCCAATGTTACATCTGAGGAGGTGTTACCGACGATTTTGAGCTGAGGGGGAATGGATTCAGCAATTTTGAGCCACTTGATTTGATGATCGGCTGGATCCACCGCTAAGACGCAACGGAGCCACCAAGCCTTGCCCCAGAGCTGTGCCTAGAGGACTTCGATCTCATCTTCTCGGAGGTGGGCCCGAAATTTTTTATCGAACTTGACTAAAATCGGAAAGTTGGCACTGACGGGCCGCCCTTGCCATTCCGTCACGAAGGCAAGGATTTCCCCCTCTAGCCCCTGAATATCAAAGGCTGTTTTTTTATGCTCTGGGTGATGATAGACCACGACAGATGTTTTAACACGGATGCGATCGCCAACGTTCATAGACCGTTTTTTACTCCTCCCTAAAATGAATCAACCGCCAGGATGATGACAGTTTCCCTGGCTCAGTCCCCATTTTTGCATAGGTATGGCCATCCCATGGCATTCTAGTTCGGAGATCTGGCGAGTTCCCCAAATTGCAGTTGAGTTGATTTAATGGAGGATTCAGTGGTATGAGGGTAGAGGTATTGAGATTTCCACGGTTTGACCCAGCCCTCAGTCGTAGCAGTTTAGTTACCGCTGCGCTCTTTTTTACGATCATGGCGGTGTTGGTGCTCCATCGTCACCATAGCTATTTGCCCTCCTACACCAGCTTTGATCAAGGGATTTTTAATCAGGTATTTTGGAACAGCCTTCAAGGCCGGTGGTTTGAAAGTTCCCTTTCTGCCATTGAGTCCATTTCTCACCCGATGCCGGAGGTGGGCTATCGTCGTTTGGGGCAACATTTTACCCCGGCGCTGTTGCTGTGGTTGCCCATCTATGCGATCGCCCGCAATACGACGATTCTGCTCCTTTTAGCCGTGGGAATCATCACGGCGGCGGGGTTGGTGTTGTACCAATTGGCCCGGCTGCGGCTCCCCCCGCACCTGGCCCTGTTGTTGATGGTGGGGTTCTATGGCAGTCGGGCGGTGGCGGGGCCGACGTTGGGGAATTTTCAAGACCTCTGCCAATTACCCCTGTTTATGTTTAGCCTCTTTTGGGCGTTGGAAAAACGGGCCTGGGGGTGGTTTGCCCTCTGGGGGGTGTTGGTGTTGGCGGTGCGGGAAGATGCCGGGATTGCGGTGTTTTCCGTAGGGCTGTATTTATTAATCAGCCGGCGGCAGCCTTGGGTGGGGGCGATCGCCTGTCTGGTTAGCTTTGCCTATGTGGTGATCGTCACCACCTACATCATGCCCCTGTTTTCCGATGATGTGGCGGAGCGGTTCCTCGTCATCCATTTTGCCTCCTTTGTGGAGGGCGATCGCACCTCCACCCTCCAACTCCTCGCCGCCATCCTCCGCAACCCCATCCAACTGCTCCAACAACTCCTCACCCCCCTCGATCGCACCCTCAACTATCTCCTCACCCAAGGGCTACCCCTCGCCCTCCTCCCCTTCCTCGCCCCCTACACCTGGGTGTTAATCGCCTGCCCCCTGATTGTGATCTTCCTACGGGATGACCCCTGGGGCCTGGCGGTGCATATGCGCTATGCCCTCGCCGTTGTCCCCGGCCTTTGGTACGGTGCGATCCTCTGGTGGGATGCCCATCCCCCTTGGGCGAAAAAGCGATGGGTACAATGGGCCTGGCAGGGGTGTATTGCCCTCTCCATCCTGTTTACGATCACCGCCAATCCCCACCGCGCCCTTTCCTTTGCCATCCCCGATTCCGTTACGCCTTGGGTAGCCGTCCCCCCTTGGACCCAATGGCCCCATGCAGCGGTGCTAAACCAGACCCTCAAGGTGATTCCCTCCGATGCCAGCGTCACCGCTTCCAATATCCTCATTCCCCACCTCTCCAGCCGTCGGGAAATGTTAGGGTTGCCCTTTTGGCAGGTAAAAAATGATCAGGATGTGGTGATGGCTGTGGATTATATCGTTGTAGATCTGCACCAATTGGCCCAGTATCAGGAGGCATTCGTGGACGATCGCGATCGCCTCGCCCAATATGTCCCTTGGCTCCAGGAACGGATGGCGACAAATTACGGGCTGATCCGTTATCAAGAAGGGGTAGTGCTATTACAGCGGGATCAAGTGAGTGATCCAGAGCTAGAACAGCAATGGCAACGGGATATCACCCAACGCTGGCAGACGTGAGCCATTGCACAGAACCCCATTCCCTATCCCCCATTCCTCACCAAAATGCAAGCCATTCTTTTTAACCAACCCGGCAGCCCTGATGTCCTCCATGCCCAAACCCTCCCGAAACCGACAATCACCGCACCGGATCAATTGTTGGTGAAAATCCACGCCGCTGGCGTGAATCCCATTGATACCAAACTGCGACAACGGGGCACGTTTTACCCCGATCAAATGCCCGCCATTTTAGGTTGTGATGGGGCCGGCATTGTGGAAGCCGTAGGGGAAGGGGTGACGGACTTTCGGCCCGGCGATGCGGTTTATTATTGCTATGGCGGCGTAGGGGTAGCCGGAACCGGCAACTATGCGGAATATGCGATCGTTCCCGCCCATTGTGCTGCCCCCAAACCCCAGTTCTTAACCTTTGCTGAAGCAGCGGCGGCTCCCCTCGTGCTGATCACGGCCTGGGAAGCTCTCTATGATCGTGCCTGTCTGCAATTGGGCCAAACGGCCCTAGTTCTTGCAGGGGCCGGCGGTGTGGGCCATGTGGCGATCCAATTGGCAAAACTGAAAGGGGCCGAGGTTTGCACCACTGTCAGCACCCCGGATAAAGCCCGCCTTGCTCGTCAATTGGGGGCGGATGAAACGATCCTCTATTCCCAAACCGATGTGACGGCGGCAGTAATGCATTGGACAGGGGGGCGCGGGGTAGATGTGGCCTTTGATACGGTGGGGGGCAAAACCTTTTTTGAGACTGTGGCGGCGGTGCGGCTCTATGGGGATTTGGTGACGATTTTGGAGCCAAATTTAGAAGCGGGGACACTCAAGGCGGCTCGTCAAAAAAATCTGCGCATTAGTTTGGAATTAATGCTCACGCCGATGATGTCGGGGGATCTCGAAGCCCAACGCCACCAGGGGGAAATTCTCCGACAATGTGGGGTGTGGTTTGATCAGGGGGATTTAAAAATCCATTTAGCCCAAACCTTCCCCCTCACCGAAGCCGCTGCCGCCCATCGGGTGATTGAAGGGGGATCTTCAACGGGGAAAATTGCGCTTCAGGTCAGCCCTCAACCCTAGCCCCTCAGTCCCTCCGCCGCAGTCGGCATGATCCCCCCGGCTACGCCGACCCCCTTTTTAAGGGGGTTAATCCGGAACCCCCTTAAAAAGGGGGCAGGGGGGATCTCGCTGATTTCCTCAGGGGCTTAGGTGGCGATCGCCTTTTTTCGCTAATCTGGAGAAATCTTTTCACCAATGCACCATGAGCGATTCTGAGATCATCCGGGTATTTATTTGCGGCTCTGCCCTCCGGGGTCAGCCGGATCACGGCACGATCGCCGATACCGAATTTCTCCAAGCCATCAAAACCCAACCCCTTTACCGTCTCCATTCTGTCAATGATCAACATCCCGGAGTTTATGCTGTGGAAACCGGGGGCATTGCCCTCGCTGGGGAACTCTATGCCATGACTCCGGCCCAGTATGACCATTTATTGGCCAATGAACCCCCTAATCTTTATCCGGGGCCGGTGCGGTTGGAGGATGGCAGTGAGGCGATCGCCATGCTTTACCCCCAGGCCCTAATTGAGGAGCAGCAATTTCCCGACGTTTCCGAATTGGGCAGTTGGGCCGCCTATAAGGCTTCTCTAGCCTAGGTGAAGGGTTGGGCCAAGGGGCTGGTTCGGGGGCTAGTCCTCGGATTGGCAATCTTTTTTCTGGTGGCCACGGTGCGCCGCCATGGGGGGGCGATCGCCTCCCTCTCCCTCTCCGATCTGCGCTGGTCTTGGTTAGCCCTCGGTTTTACACTGACCCTATTGAGCCATGCCTGGGCTGGTTGGGTCTGGGCTTGGCTCCTCGCTCCCTTTGCCCCCAAACCCCTTTCCCCCTCCTGGGCAATTTGCACCTATTTCACCACGACAATCGCCAAATATATCCCCGGCAATGTTTGGCAGTTCTACGGCCGCATCCAGGCGGCCCAAGGCCAGGGGGTACCCTTGGCCGGGGCAACGGTGGCCACGCTCA
>RECT01000301.1 GCA_007693875.1 Spirulina sp. DLM2.Bin59 | reverse complement strand
GTTCTAAAATCCCTCCGGGGAATCCCCGTCTCTTTAGAGCGGGGAGTAGTCAACACAACAACAACGGGTTACAGATCCAGGACAGCCAGAACTGATCCCGGTGTGGGCCGTTGCAATTGGAAGCCGACTTTTTGGCAGACCCGTTGCATACCGATGTTTTCGGGGAGGACATTGGCCATGAGGCGACTGAGTTGGCGATCGCGACCAATGGCGGCCAATCGCGATAGCACCTCTGTGCCGAGCCCTTGATTTTGAGCGCGATCGCTAATAATCATCGCAAACTCCGCTTCATTCACCCCATGTAGTTGACTGATGCGCCCGATGCCGAGAATTTGATGTTCCCCCGTTTGGGGATCCTTGTAGTCTGCCACGAGGGCCAACTCGCGATCGTAGTCAATGAAACAAATGCGGGAGAGGCGATCGTGAGCCACCCGACTAGTCAAGGACATGAGATGAAAATACCGCAGATAGACACTCTCTTCCGACAGCGGTTCATGAAATTTCACCACCAGGGGTTCATCCTCGGGACGAATCGGGCGAATCACCACTGGCGTACCATCCTTCAGCGTCCAAGGGGTTACATATTCCAAGGGATAGGGACAGATGGCCGGCTTCGGTAAATCCGCCTCCGCCGTATCCGGGTCATGGAGCACCACCCGCGCATCCAAGGCAATCAGATGCTCACTGCCGGCTAAGAGCGGGTTAATATCCAACTCCTTAATCCAAGACTGCTCCACAATCAAATGGCTAAACCGAACCAGCAACTGTTCCAACGCATCCAGCTTCACCGCCTTTTGACCCCGCACCCCCTGCAAAGCCCGGTAAATTTTCGTCTGCTCAATCATCCGCCGCGCTAGGGTGGTATTTAAGGGCGGCAACCCTAAGGCCCGGTCTTTAAACACCTCCACCAAAGACCCCCCCGTACCAAACAGCAACACCGGCCCAAACTGGGGATCCAAACTACTGCCAATGATTAACTCATAATCCCCTGGGTTTTGCCGCAACATCGGCTGCACCGTCACCCCTTGGAAATGTTCCGCCCCGACTTTTTCCGTCACCGAGGTTTGAATGCCCCGGTAGGCCTCCCGCACCATTTCCGCATCCTGAAGCAGGAGCCGCACCCCCCCCACATCGCTTTTATGGGTGATCGTCGTGGAATTGAGCTTGAGCACGACGGGATAGCCGATCGCCTCCGCTTGGGCCACCGCCTCCGCCTCACTGTAGGCAATTTCTGTGGCCACCGTGGGGATCCCGTAGGCCGCCAACAATTGCTTCGATTCATACTCCGTTAACAACGTGCGCCCCTGGGCCCGCACCGCTGCGATCATCTCCGTCACCTGGGGGCGATCGCGCCGCGCCGGACTGGCCCAATCGGGAGAATCTTCCGTATCCGCCGAGAGCATCGGCGTTTCGTAGAGGCCCTGCAAATTGTAGGCATACCGCCACATATAGTTAAAAACATGGGCCGCCGTATCGGGAAAAGGCAACGTGAAAATCTTGGCCTGGTTGAGCAACTGTTCCCCCGGCGTAATCCCATCCCCCCCCATCCAACTGGCCAGGATCGGTTTAGCGGGCCGCTGGGGATCCTGGAGGATTTCCACAAACTTCTTCGCCGTTTGGGTGGGATCCGTCATCGCTTGGGGCGTGAGGATCGCCAGTAACCCATCACTATTGGGGTCATTGAGGGCAATTTTAATCGCCTCACCATAACGCTCTGGATCCGCATCCCCCAAAATATCAATGGGATTAGCATGGCTCCAATGGGTGGGCAAAATTTCGTCTAAGGCCGCCTTGGTTTCCGCAGACATTGCCGCCAGTTGCCCCCCCTCGGAAATGAGGGCATCGGTGGTGAGAACCCCCGGCCCCCCGGCATTGGTGAGGATGGTCAGGCGATTACCCTGGGGACGGGGCTGTTTGGCCAAGACTTCCGCCATGTTAAACAGATCATCAATGGTATCCACCCGCAACACCCCACACCGCCGAAACGCCGCGTTGAGGACTTCATCACTCCCCGCCAAGGCCCCGGTGTGGGAGGCAGCAGCGGCGGCGGCGGCTTCGGTACGACCGGATTTAATCACAATAATCGGCTTCGTCCGCGCCACCTCCCGGGCCGCCGAGAGGAACGATCGCGCATCGCCGATACTTTCCATATAGATCACAATGCTATGGGTGTGGGGGTCATCCCCCAGGTAATCGATCAGGTTCCCCCAACCCACATCCAGCATTGATCCCACGGAAATAAAGGCACTAAACCCGACATTTTCCCGCAGACTCCAATCCAAAATTGAGGTACAGAGCGCCCCGCTTTGGCTGATAAACCCAACATTACCGGGGCGGGCGATCGTACTGGCAAAGGTGGCGTTTAGCCCTGAAACGGGGCACATCACCCCCAAGCAGTTCGGGCCAACAATGCGGAGGTTGCCCGCCCGGGCTTTGGCGAGAATCTCTTGCTCCAGGGCCACGCCAGCAGCACCAATTTCTTTAAAACCAGCGGAAATAATAATCGCCCCCTTAACGCCTTGGGCAATACAATCATCAATGGCGGCAGGCACGGCCCGGGAGGGAATGGCAATCACCACCAGATCCACCGGCTCCGGAATCGCCGCTAGGTTGGGGTAGGCTTTGATGCCGAGAATACTGGCCCGCTTGGGGTTGACCGGGAAAACAGTCCCCCCGAAGGGATGGCTGATCAAATTCCAGAGTAGGGTTCGCCCCACACTGCCGGGTTTCTCGCTGGCTCCGATGATGGCGACGGCCTGGGGCCGAAAAAAGACATCCAAGGGCTGTTGCTCGTACCGGAGTACGTTTTGAGCGGGATCATGGGTTTGGGGAGAAGATGTAACCATAATTGGGAAAAACCTGAACTCTAAAAATCAATTCAGTGGGGATTTTGTGTTACAAAATACACAAAATCGCCCCAGGGTCGAAGACGGCAACCCACGGGTTCATTTTACTGACATCTTTGGGAGAAGTTGCGAATTCGCTCGGATTCTTTTAACAACTGTGAAGCTGTCTTAAGTTTTTTTTAACTTTTAACCCCAGAACCCTTGACGGATGTCTTCGTTATTCTGGCGATGATGATTAAAATATTGATCAATATATTAGTTTGACTGGGGAACTAGATTGAGGATCAATCCATGAATGACCATTCGCCTAATTTCGTTTATTTTGTAATTCTTGATCATCATTTTAGCCATGATAATTTTCCACAATTTAAGGTGCAGTTTGTTCAGTAATAAATTCAGAGCTGCCTTAATCTTCAATCCCTCTCCCGGATCCGGAGAGGGACTTTGAGATCGTTTTTGTTCTGATTGGCAATGATGCCAGCGAAGATTTTTATAAACTTGTGTTGTGGTTGTGTTGTGGTTGTGCCGTGATTGTATCCTAGTCAAACCCTCGGCTGAGGGGAGGAGCTGGGGTAAGGACTTGCTCAACCATTGATCTAGGACTCAACCATTGATCTAGGATCTGATCTAAGATCGTCGGAGAATGCTCGTTTTACTCAGAAACCGCGAATTTTTCCACTGCAACGACGATTGCATGGGTAATTATACTGAGTTTATCCGTTATAATGTTGTTGTCTGAGTTGACCTGATGGCGATCGCTGTCCAGCGTGTTTTGACATAGTGGATAATCCGGGGATTTGGCCAATCTCAAGTCCACCTCACCTTTTTTACGGCTTGTAATCAATGCACAACCGGAATTCTCGTCCCATTTCGCTCCGTCTGTTCCTGATCGCGCCGCTGTTAGCCCAGATCATTCTGGTTGTGGGGACAACAGCCTATTTATCCCTGGAAAATGGCAAGCGAACTGTAGATCAAATGGCCCAAGATTTGGTTAAAAACATGGGCGATCGCACCAATGGCGAGATTCAGCAACATTTAGCAATTCCCCACATCCTCCGTCAAGCCTATCGGGACAGCCACAGAACCGGGCAAATCGACCTTACGGATCTCAGCGATTTAGAGCGATTTTTTGCCCACCAACTCAAATCCCAAACCGCCATCACCGCCCTCTCCTACGGCACCCCCGGGGGTGATTTTATCGGCGTGGAGCGGGTGAGCGATCGCTCCCTACTTTTAAAACGACGCAACGCCGATATCGCCCCCAACCGCCACCTTTACCGACTTTCTTGGGATAACCTCACCGAAACCACAATCCTCAACCCCTATAGCAATCGCTACATTGCCGCTGAACCCTACGATCCCCGCCTTTCTCCTTGGTATTACCGGGCCGCTGCTAAACATCGGGAGGTGTGGAGTCCGGTTTATGTGGATAAACGACGACTGAAAACAGGTGTTTCCCAACCCATTTATGATCAATATTATAACCTCATCGGGGTGCTCAATCTCGAAATTGCTCTGAACCAATTTAGCCAGGTACTCAAAGAGTTATCCGCAACCAACGCGGGGATTATCTTCGTCACCGATCAAAAGGGCTATGTGGTGGCGACTTCAGAGCAGGAGCCTTTATATAAGGGTGAGGAACGACTCCATGTTACATCAAGTCAAAACCCAGTGATTGCGGCATCTGATCTTGAATTTGCTGATCTGGGTCAGGAAGATTTTCAGTTTTTTGAAACCAGCATCCAGGGGAAAAAATACTATGTCTATCGGACATATTTAAAAAACAATCTAGATGTCCGCTGGATTTTAACCATTGCCGTGCCAGAAGTCTTATTTACGGCTTCCTTGGCGGCGACCCGCAATCAAACCTTAGTGCTTTGTGCCATCGCCCTATTGGTTGCCACCGCCATCGGTATTTGGACCACAAGGGTAATTAGTCGTCCGCTCCTCCATCTCCTCACCACGAGCCAACGCCTAGCCCAAGGGGATTTTGCCGCCCAGGACACCATCCGCCCCAGCCGTATTGAAGAACTGAATTTATTGATGAACGCCTTTGTGGCCATGGGCAAAAAAATCGAAGATACCCTAGCCGCACTCCAGGGCCAGCAAGAAAATTTAGAAGCCTACATTCAAGAGCGCGATAGCTTATTTGCATCCATCTTTGAAAATGCAGGTATTGGCATTGGCTTAACCAATCTAGATGGCTATATTATTGATAGCAATCCTGCCTTACAAAAGCTTTTAGGTTACAGCAATGAGGAATTACAAAAGCTACATTTTTCAGAATATACCTACCCTGAAGATCTTGATGCTGACTTAGATAAGGTAATGGAAATTATCGAAGGGACTCGGGATAATTTCGCCATGGAGAAACGCTATATCCGCAAGGATCAATCGATTGTTTGGGCGAGGATGACCCTTTGTTCTATTCGTAAAAATGGGGAATTACTCTATACCTTTTGCATGACAGAAGATATTACCGAATGGAAACAGAGTGATGCCCAAAATAAGGCGATGTTTAATGTTTTTCCGGATTTAATCTTTCGGATGAATCGGGAGGGAACTTATTTATCCTGTAATTCCTCGGTGGAAAAAGCCTATGATCTGGTCGGCCCGGGCGATCGCATTGGTGCAAAACTTCACGATGTCTTGCCCGAAGCCGTGGCCAATCGCCATTTATATTTCATCGAAGAGGCGATTCGCAGTGATATTGTCCAGTGCTATGAGCAGGAAATTACCATCAATGGCCGCACCCAGTTTGAAGAGGTACGCATTGCCCGCAGTGGCCATAATGAAGTGATTATGATTATTCGGGATATTAGCGATCGCAAACGTACAGAAATCTTCCTCCAACAGGCTATGGAAGCCGCCCAAGCCGCCAGCCAAGCGAAAACCCAATTCCTGGCCAACATGAGCCACGAACTCCGCACCCCCCTCAATGCCATCCTCGGGTTTACCCAAGTCATGGCCCGGGATAGCCGCCTTGATGAAGAACAACAGGGGCAAATTCAAATCATCAACCGTAGTGGCGAACACCTTTTAGGGTTAATTAATAGCATTCTCGACTTATCTAAAATTGAAGCGGGGCAAATGCAACTGCAATTGAACAGTTTCGATCTCCATCACCTCTGTTATGACTTAACGGATCTGCTCACCAGTAAAGCCCAAGTGAAAGGCATTTCCTTAGAATGTAGCTATGATCCCGATGTGCCACCGCTGCTCTACGGCGATGGGGGCAAACTGCGGCAAGTGTTAATCAATTTAATTGGCAATGCCATTAAGTTTACCGATCAAGGCGGGGTGATGTTGCATATTTGCAACCTTGCACCGGAGGAAAATCCCCACCGTTTGCAATTCACCGTCAGTGATACCGGCGTGGGGATTGACCCGGATGAAATGCACGCCCTCTTTCAAGCCTTTGCCCAAACCGAATCAGGGTTAAAATCCCAAAGTGGGACGGGGTTAGGGTTGGCCATTAGTCAGAAATTTATTGGCTTAATGGGGGGGAATTTGCAGGTGGAAAGTACCATCGGTGAAGGTTCTCGGTTTTTCTTTACCCTGACGTTGCCCCCTGGGGATGCGGCGGATGTGGTGATTGCATCCCAAAGTTTGCCGGTGGTGGGGTTGGCCCCGGGTCAAAAGAGCTACCGGATTTTAGTGGTGGATGATCGCTGGGAAAATAGTCATTTAGTAGATAAGTTATTAAGCTCTGTGGGGTTTGAGGTGAAAACCGCAGCCCATGGAGCAGAGGGGATTGAAATTTGGCAGGATTGGCAACCGGATTTAATCTGGATGGATATGCGGATGCCGATTATGGATGGCTATGAAGCGACGACCCGGATTAAAGCCACAGAGCAGGGCCGTAAGACAGTGGTGATTGCGTTAACCGCTAGTGCTTTTGAGGAGCAGCGATCGCAAGTCCTCGCCGCCGGTTGTGATGATTTTGTCCGTAAACCCTTCCGGGAGGCGGTGTTATTTGACAAGATGGCGGAATATTTGGGAGTGGAATATATTTATGGAGATACGGGTGCAGTGGAAGAGGTGCAAATTGGCGAAGTCGCCACCCTCTCAGATCTTCAGGACTATCTTATGGCCATGCCCATGGCTTGGCAGCAGGAATTACTCAATGCCACCATGGCCGCCAATAGCAACCACATCCTCGAACTTTGCGAAGATCTGCCCTTGGAAGCGGATCCCCTCCGGGACATGATTGGGCAATGGCTGGATGGCTTTCGCTTTGATGCCCTCGAAACATTTTTGGCCTCCGTGGTCGATGGGGCTGATGCCATCGGGTAAGCAACGGTGCAACGGATTTTCGCTACTCCTTTATTCATCGGATAACGCCATGCATAAACCCCTAAAAAACAGTCTCAATCTGTTTTATTACAGTATTTTCACCCTCTGGAATATTGCTTTTTTGACGGTGATCTATGGATTTTGGCTGCCTTGGGATGGGGGCCGCTTGATTGGGGCGATCGCCTCCGGTGAACTGCAACAGGAAATGGCCATTTCCCTCTTGGGCTTTATGGTAATTCCCCCCATCTGTACCGGGATTGGCATCTGGAAGTTCCGCACCCAACCCCTAGAGTTAATGCGGCTGTTTTTCGGCATTGAGGCCCCCCTCTTTGTCCTCTGTACCATTCGGTTTTTTGCCCTACGACAACTCACCCCCGCCAGTAGTTGGTTGGTGGGTTCTGTGGCGATCGTCATTGTTGCCTTTGCCGCCGAACGGGTGACAGGGTATTGGGGCAAAACTGCCTCCCGTCGCGCTACCCTCCTGGCAACGGTACAGACGGCGCTCCATACCCTGATGATTGTCATGGGCATTTATGCCGGGTTGCTGTTATTCCTCTATGTTTTGCCCCTGGCGGGTTTTACCGTGCAGTTCCTCTGGGATTGGGTGGTTTCTGGGAATATTTGGCAGGATTTGGGGCGTAATTTGACCTGGTTTTGGGAGGATTTACAGTCGGGTTATTTTTGGGAGGCGATCGCCGTCGTATTCTGGACGGTGCTGTTTATGATCAGCGTGCCGGTGTTTTTCGCCCTACCCATGAGTTTTGCCCTACTCTATGGGGATTCCGGCCGGCGGATTTTACGGCAATTTAGCCAAGGCTATGGCCGTCGTCGGGCTATGGTCGTGGTGCTGGGAACCCTCGCCCTCTGGTTTGCGGTTTCCGGCGGTCTTGGCCAACAGCCCCAAGGCCAAGCCTTTGCACTCCTTGATCGGGATATCGCCAACCCTGGGATCCGGCAAGTGTTGCTCAACCAAGCCCCCAGGATTCGCAAGGGGCTACTCAATGCCTATCTCTCCGAATACCGCTACCTAGGGATCAATAGCGAAAGTAGTCTACTGCGCATCTGGTACGAAGAGGCCTTTCATCTGCCCCGAGGCGTAGCCACAGTTTTCCAGGAAACCCATGATCTCCTCCTTTCCCCCTTCCTCTACAGTGGTGAGCGGGGGGATGTGGAGCGGGCGGCGGCAGCATATGCAAGCTTCTTTGATACACCGATCCAAAAAGGCGAACGGGAGGCCATTCTCAAAGCCCTCACCTCCACCAGTAACCTTGATGCCGCCAATGCGGGGGTTTTGGATATTGGTCGGCAAAAAGTGCTGCTCAAACATCAAGAATTAACCATTGAGGAGCAAGGGGACTGGGCAGATGTGGAACTCTACGAGGTTTATGAAAATCAAACCTTTGAAGTCGAGGAAATTTTCTATAGCTTCTCCCTCCCGGAAACTGCCGTTTTAACCGGGGTCTGGTTGGGGGAAACGGCAGATCGGGGCGATCGCTTCCCCTTCCAAATTTCCCCCCGGGGGGCGGCCCAAGCGGTGTACAACTCCCAAGTACAACGGGAGCGCCCCGTGGATCCCGCCCTCTTGGAGCAGGTGGGGCCCCATCAATACCGGCTCCGGGCCTTCCCCATCCTCCCCCGCCCCAGTAATTGGGAGCAGAATGCCGGCCAACCCGCTCCCCCGATGCACCTCTGGCTCACCTACCGCACCCTGGCCACAGATCAGGGTTGGCCCCTACCCCAGGTGAGTGAGGCCCGCAATGTGTTCTGGACAAAGGACACCGAACGATTCCATAATGGCGCAGCGGCGGCAAGCTCCGATGCCTGGTTAGCAGCCTACGCCCCCCGTGGCAATTCTGCCCCACCCCAAAGCCATCGGGCCATCCTGAACAGCTACGCGGTGACAGCGGAACCCCTCAAGGGTGAAGTGGTGGGGGATTATCGCGGTAAACGGCTGGCGATCGCCCTGGATACCTCCTACAGCATGGCCCAACAACGGGCCGGCCTCAAAGCCGTCCTAGAAGAACTCCAAGCTGAAGGCTTAGGGGCAGATCAAATCGATCTCTACCTCAGTGCAGCCCCCGGCATTGAACCGCGCCGCGTTGATGGGGAAACCTTGGCCCAGTTGGGTCGCAGTGCCTTTTTTGGCAGTTTGCAACTGAAAACCATGGTGCGGCAATTTGATCAACTGCGCCGAGGGCAGGACTATGATGCCTTAATCCTGCTTTCGGATCAGGGTAGTTATGAATTGGCGGATGATAGCGGCGATGTACCCGGTTTAGGGATGCCGATTTGGGCCGTTCATCTTGGCGGCTATCCCATCGCCTACGATGATCAAATTTTGGCGGCGATCCAGGGCAGTGGCGGCGGCTCTACGGATGCAATCTCGGCGGCCCTAACGCGATTGGCCACCGATGCCCCGGGGGTGCAGCATCTCGATGGCTACCGCTGGCAAATGGCCTCGGTTGCCGATGACCCGGCCCAACCCCTGCGCCCCGATCAATTTGCCCCCTTGGCCGCCCGCTTCCTCATCCACCAACTCAGCCGGGAAACCGACCCCACCGACCCCACCCAATTGGATCAACTCCACAACATCGCCACCACCACGGAGATTGTCACCCCCTATTCTTCGATGATTGTCTTGGTCAACGATGAACAGCGGGCCATGTTGCGGGCAGCAGAAGCGGCAGAGGATCGCTTTGAGCGGAGGGTGGAGGATGGCTCCGAAATCCTCCAAGCTCCCCCCAGCGTTACGGGGGTTACTGCTGTGCCGGAACCGGGAACCTGGTTAGCTGCGCTCCTGGTGACGGCCTGGTTTGTCAACCAACGCCGCCGTTTGGTGCGGTGAACAAGGGCGATCGATGGTGCGTCAGACCGGCCCAATCATCCTATTGGCCCTAGGTTCTGATGCACCGCTCACCCCTGTGAATCACTGCTCCAGACCTTGGGAATCGTTTCGCTCATGCTGGGGTGAGGAAAGAAATGGGAGGGCAATTGGTTGAGGGTTAGGCCCTGATCCAAGGCGAGGGCAAAGAGGGCGATCGCCTCTGGGGCACAGCCCCCCAACAAGGCCGCCCCCAAAATTTTGCCATTGGGGAGGGCTAACACCCGGCATAGCCCGGTGGTGCGGTGGGTTAAAGCGGAGGCGATCGTATCTTTTAAATAGGTTTGATAACAACGGACTTGGGGGCCGTATTCCCGTTGGGCTTGGGTGGTGGTTAGGCCCACGCGGGCAAAGGGGGGATCGGTGTAGAGCGTGATCGGGATCGTCCGGTAATCCATGGGTTTGCGCCAATAATGGCCCATGTTGTAAAGGGCGATCGCCCCCTCCGCCCGGGCCAATTGGGGCAGATCATAACCCCCTAAATCCGCGCCAATGGCATAAATGCGCGGTTGGGTGGTTTGGAGATAGCGATTCACCAAGAGGCGATCCTGGTAAGCCCGCACCCCCACCGCCGCCAAATTTAGGGCTGTTGGCGGTGGCCTATGGCTCTGGCAATCGAGAATGAAGCCGGGATCACCGGGCAGATCCTTGCACCGTTGCACCCCCCGCGCTTCGAGGATCGCCCCAAGGCGCTGCACTAAGAGCGGGTCTTCCTGGGGTAAAAGCCGTTCCCCCTCCACCAATTGCACCTGCACCCCCAACCGCTGCAAACTGGTCGCCAATTCCACCGCCGCGAGATTATTGCCCAAAATTGTCACCGTTGCCGGTGTTCTCTCCCTGTGCAGCAATTCCCTTAAACGGATGCCCTGGGTGGGCCGTCGCCCCAGGGCCAACAAGTAGGCCCGCGCCGTTAACAACCGCTCTCCCACCTGTAGCCCCAAGCCCGACCTAAACTCCCCCACCCCCGCCACCCAATCCACCCCCGCCAACC
>RECT01000298.1 GCA_007693875.1 Spirulina sp. DLM2.Bin59 | reverse complement strand
CATGGGGGCAAAGGGGTTTAATCGGAATCCGTGGGAGCGGTTTTGTGTGGGGATCGTGGGCTATTCTTGCTCAACGCGGTAGCCCAGTTCCGCCAACCGGAGGCGGGATTGTCGCCATTTCGGTTGAACGCGCACAAACAGATCGAGATACACCGGGCCGGCGATCAGTTTTTGGATTTGTTCCCGGGCTGCGGTGCCGATCGCCTTGAGCATGGCTCCATTTTTACCGATGACAATGCCCTTTTGGGAACCGCGCTCCACATTGATGGCGGCATGGATGCGGGTGATTTCTGGGGATTCTTCGACGCGATCAATGGTGATGGCGACGGAATGGGGGACTTCTTGACGGGTGAGGAGCAGAAGTTGCTCGCGGATTAGTTCTCCCATGATGAATCGTTCCGGTTGATCAGTGACGAGATCCGGGGGGTAGTAGTAGGGGCCGGGGTGGAGGCGATCGCCCAATTCCCCCTGTAACTCCGTTAAGCCTTCCCCAGTGAGGGCGGAAAATTTCCCCCAGGCCCAGCCCTCGGCATCAGCTATTTCCCCGTAGGTACGATCAATGGCTGTTGCTTCCTCCGGTTGTTGATCCGCTTTATTCAGCCCTACCAGGACGGGGGTTTTACTTTTTTTGAGGAGTTCGACAATGAAGCGATCGCCTCCCCCCAATTCCACCGAACCATCCACCACAAATAAAACCAAATCCACCGCATCAATGGCCGCCCGCGCATTTTGCACCAACACGCGCCCTAGCTCATGGTGGGGCTTATGGATGCCGGGGGTATCGACGAAAATAATCTGCTGTTGATCGGTGGTGAGGATACCCCGTAGGCGGTTGCGGGTGGTTTGGGCCACCGGGGAGGTGATGGCAATTTTTTGCCCCACCAACGTATTCATCAGCGTGGATTTCCCCACATTGGGCCGGCCCACAATGGCCACAAACCCCGATTTAAAACCGGGGGGGGCTTGGGGAACGGTGATTAGGTCAGCAGGGAGAGAAGTCATGGACAGGAGGAAAAGACGGATAATCCCTCTATCATAGAACAAGGGGCGGATGCCCCTAGGATGAAACCTAGCCTGGCTTAGTTGGCAGAATAGGTATAAATGGTGCCATCACAAATTTCCACGCCACTGTGAATCAGTTCCCCCTCACCCACAGAACCATCCTCAGCAGCACCAAGAACCCCCATAATATCATATTCACAATCGGGGCGACCATCATCAATGATCACATTGGCTTGTGAGCCTGGGGCCAATGTTGTGCCATCCGGGATCAAACTTTTACCCCACTCCTCCTCCTCTGGATGAGCAACATAAAACTCAATAAGGGGGCGATTCGTGGCATTGACGAGGGTAAAGTTTACCGCTTCAAAGGCTTCAGCCTCTTCCGTCTCCTCTTCCTCAACGACCTCTTCTTGAGGTTCTTCAGCAGGGGATCTGGTTTCCGTACTGTCATCACAGGCGACCAATGCACTACTTACAAACAAGGTTGCCAACAAAAAAACTACAATTCTGGAGATTTTCATATTTTTACAAAGTCCTGGAGTTAAGAATCGAAGGTTTAACCAAACTTCAGACTGAGACCAAAATGTTATGAATCTGAAAACGATCCAAGGGCTGAAAATCTTGCATGGCAAGTTCTCTGCGCTTTGGGCGATGCTCACCCTCGTACCGAATCGGGATTAAATGATCGGTAAGTCTAATCATGAGACCTGTGGAGAGACTTCCTGCATTGCTTGAGATTATAACCTACATTTTTTGTAAAAGACGAGTTGAAAAGATGGCAAATTTTAAAGCGATTCAAGGGAATCGACAAAAAACTAAAAAACTATACTTTCTTTGATGGTATATTACCAAAAAGTTAATATTCCTCAGAAGTAATCAATCAGGTTTTTCTTTGATGCAAGCAATATGGGTGGTCAGGATATCCCGGAGAGGGTTTCAGATTTAACGTCCTCACGATACTGACTCATGCCATACATGGGTGCGGTCGTTGACACTCCCCGCGCTGAAGCGACGGGGATTCTTGGTTCATCGACCGGACGTAACGATGCTGGGGAAAATTGGCTAAGATGGAGGTGTTTAGATTAACCACTATTATCAATAAGCCCTTTCAGGATTAGACATATGAAACCTTACACCCTCACGCTCTTGACGATTACCGCTGTGGCGGCTCCGCTGGCTGCTTGGATGTCATTCACGCCCCCCATGCTCCAGGCCAATGCTTCACCCCTTGAACTTGCCCAAGCTGGGCCAGGCCGTCAAGGGAAACCCCAGATGGGCCACATGGGCCGGGGGGGGAATCCTGGCGAGCATTTGTTGCGTATGGCCGACGAACTGGGTTTAAGTGATGGCCAACGCAATCAGATTCAAGCTCTTTTTGCGGAAGCTAAAACCGCAAATGAACCCCTTTGGCAGGAAATGCAAGCCGCCCGCGAACAGATGCACAGTTTAATGGACAGTGGCGCATCCCAAGCAGAATTGCAGGCTCACCATGGCCGAATGCAGGCTCTGCGGCAACAGATGAGCGATCGCCACTTTTCGACGATGATGGCGGTGCGGGAGGTGCTGACGCCGGAACAACAGGCTAAACTTCAAGAAATGCGGGGCCAAATGCACGGTGAGCGGGGCCAAATGCGAGGCGATCGCGGCCGCATGGGCCAAATGGGCCAAGGCCCCGCCAACCGTCCTGCCAATGCTCGCCCCATGCAACGCTAAATAACTTCAATCCTCGACTCTCCCTGCAATCTCATCGGTTGCGGGGTTTTTGTTGATCATGAAATGCAAGGGGTTAATCCAGCTCACCCTGATCCCCTTCGGGGGCAGCATTGTAGCGGTCTTGGGAGGGCAGAGCGGCAACGATCGCATCAATCACCCGCCCGACGGGGATAATTGTTAAGCCTAAATCATCGCTGTAGGCTTGGTTGTGGGGAATAATCGCCCGTTTAAAGCCGAGTTTAGCGGCTTCCCGCAAACGTAGTTCAATTTGGGTGACAGACCGCACTTGCCCCCCTAAGCCCACTTCACCGATGAGGATTGTTTGGGTATCCACGAGGCGATCGCGAAAACTGGCCACGACGGCGATGGCAATCCCCAAATCCGCCGCTGGTTCCGCCACCGCTAACCCCCCAGCAGAGGACACATAGGCATCGAGTTTGGATAAGGGAATTCCCACCCGTTTTTCTAACACCGCCAAAATTTGCTGTAAACGGCTGTAATCTATGCCAGCGGTGGAGCGGCGGGGGGAGGCGTAGCTGGTGGGACTCACCAGGGCTTGCAACTCCACGACAATGGGCCGCGTCCCCTCACAGGCCACAATCGTCGCTGTCCCTGGGGTGGGGCTTTCCCGATTGCCTAAAAACAGCTCGGAAGGATTGGGCACTTCCAAAAGGCCGCGATCGCCCATGTCGAAAATGCCGATTTCATGGGTGGCCCCAAAACGATTTTTCACGGAACGGAGGAGGCGATGGGAGGCATAGCGATCGCCCTCAAAATAGAGCACTGTATCCACCAAATGCTCCAACACCCGAGGGCCGGCGATAGCCCCCTCCTTGGTGACATGGCCCACCAACAACATGGCAATATTGGCCCGCTTCGCCACCTGCATCAACGCCGAGGTACATTCCCGCACCTGGGACACCGATCCCGGTGCCGAGGTGAGGCTGGGAAAATAGACGGTTTGGATACTGTCGATAATGGCGATCGCCGGTTGCAACGCCTCAATTTCCCGCAAAATATCCTCTAAATCCGTTTCCGGCAAAATGTACAGGTGCTGATCGAGAATGTCCCCTTGGGGGGGATCTGCCCCCTGGAGCCGCAACGCCCGCAACTTAATCTGTCGCCCCGACTCCTCCGCACTGACATAGAGAATGCGATCGCCCCCCCCGGCCAACTGATTGGCCGTTTGCAACAACAGCGTCGATTTGCCAATACCCGGATCCCCACCGATCAACACCAAAGATCCCGGCACAATCCCCCCCCCCAGCACCCGGTCAAACTCCCCATAACCAGAGCCAATCCGTAACGTTGCTTCATCAGAAATCTCAGAAAACCGTTGGGCTTGGCGGGGTTGGGGGGTTTTCCGGCTTGACGCGGCTTTAACCTTGGTGCGGCCGGGATGAGCAGGGGTTGCCGGGGCCTGAATTTGCTCATCCAGCGTGCCAAACGTGCCGCAACTGGGGCATTTCCCAAACCATTGGGAAGATTCCGCCCCACATTCACGACAGAGATAAACCGTGCGCGTCTTCGCCATCACCTGCCTCTGATTTCACCCCTTCAATGTAGCCTGCCCTCCGGGATTGGTTTGCAAAATAGAGCCTGTCCCCCCAACAAATCCGCCAGAGGGGAGGCGATTCTCCCATGGAGAGGCTGCGCCAACGCCCCTGTTTCCCCCCAGACCTAGCGAAAATTCACCCCAGAAAACCCTAAAAAAAATCTTAAAATCAGAGACAATTCTTTAAAAAGATCGCGATCAACCCTTGAGATTCCCCCCAGACGGGATAATATTCGGATAAGATTTGTTACACAGGTTGGGGCATCAACCTTCGGTTTAAGGATTTCCATCAGGGTCTACCTGAAGCAGTCCCCGCACCCAAAAGCCTCCTGATCATCTCAGGAGTCCATGTCCGTCCGCACCGCAAGCCATTGGCGTTTATCCCGTTAATCGCTTGCAGATCACCGTCCCAGAGCAAATAAGGAGCGTTGAGTTCATTGGAAACTCATAAAGAAAAAATTCTTGTTGTTGACGATGAAGCGAGTATCCGGCGCATCTTGGAAACTCGTCTATCCATGATTGGTTACGATGTCGTCACCGCCGCTGATGGCGAAGAAGCCATTAGCACCTTTCGTGTCACCGAACCGGATCTCGTGGTTTTAGATGTGATGATGCCCAAGCTCGATGGTTATGGGGTCTGCCAAGAGCTGCGTAAAGAGTCCGATATTCCGATCATTATGCTCACTGCCCTAGGGGATGTGGCGGATCGGATCACGGGTTTAGAATTGGGCGCTGATGACTATGTGGTCAAGCCCTTTTCCCCGAAGGAGTTGGAGGCCCGCATTCGGTCGGTATTGCGTCGCGTTGATAAAAATGGCGTATCGGGCATCCCTAGTTCCGGTGTGATTCAAGTGGGTTCGATTAAAATCGACACCAATAAACGCCAAGTGTACAAAGGGGATGAGCGGATCCGCCTCACGGGGATGGAGTTTAGTCTTCTAGAATTGCTGGTGAGCCGCTCCGGAGAAGCCTTCTCCCGCTCGGAAATTCTCCAGGAAGTCTGGGGTTACACCCCCGAACGCCATGTGGATACCCGGGTGGTAGATGTGCATATTTCCCGACTGCGGGCCAAATTGGAAGATGACCCCAGCAATCCTGAACTGATCCTCACCGCTCGGGGAACCGGCTATCTCTTCCAGCGCATTCTTGAACCTGGGGAAGAATAACCCCACCATGGCCGCTGCTGATCCCAACCGCGTTTTACGGAAACTTCCCCTTGTCGTCGGTGTGATGGGGGGGATATTGCTGCTCATCAATCGCGGGTTAACGGTTGACATCAGCACCACTCAGTCCCGATCCGATGCCTTGGGGATTCTGCTCAGTGCATTACTGATCCTCGTGGGGTTGCTATGGCAGCAAATCCAGCCCAACAGCCCAGAAGTGGTGGAGCTGGAAGGGGAAGAAGTTTTGCAATTTGCACCGGATCTCCCCCCAACGGTACAAACGGAACTGGCTTGGACTTCCCATCAGTTGCTTACCAATACGGCGACGCGATCGCTCGTCGTTTATTACCAAGGTCAGGTTTTATTGCGGCGGGGTATCCTCCCCCCCAAAGCCGATGTCACCCCCAAAGCTATCCTCAAGCGGGTGATGGCGCAACAAAAACCGGTGTACTTGGTCGCCCTCAAGCTCTATCCTGGCCGCATTGAATTTGACTACCTCCCCGCCAATACCCAAGGGTTAATCTGCCAACCCCTAGGAAGTCAAGGGGCATTAATCCTCGGAGCCAATGCCCCCCGCAGTTATACCCAACAGGATGAACGGTGGATCGCGGGGTTAGCGGATAAATTGGCCAATACCCTTGACGAATTGAGTTAGATCTGCGTCCCTGGCGCGATGATCGTACAGTTGCGGCCTGATTGTTTGGCATTGTAGAGGGCCTGATCCGCCTGTTCAATCAATGCATCCATCGTCACGCTATGACTGGGGTACATCGCCGCCACGCCCATACTCACCGTGACAAATTGCTCCGCCACCGAAGAACTATGGGGAATTTCTAGGGCTAACACCGAGGTGCGCACCAGTTCCGCCACCTGCATCCCCCAAGTCACATCGGCATTGGGCAGAATGATCAAGAACTCTTCCCCGCCATAGCGGGACACCAGATCCTCCGGGCGGCGAAGGAAGTTTTTAATCGTTTGGGCAATTTGGGTTAAACAGGTATCCCCAGCTTGGTGGCCGTAGGTGTCGTTGTATCCCTTGAAGCAATCTACATCACAGAGAATTAAGGCGAGCGATCGCTCCTGTTCAATTAAATGCTGCCATTGTTGATAGAGATAAATATCCCCGTAGCGACGATTGGCCACCTGGGTTAACCCATCAATGGTGGAGAGTTCCGCCAGTTCTTCATTTTGATCCTGAAGGGAAAGGATCATTTCCTTTTGTTGGGTAATATCCCGAATCGTCACGGAAAAACCATCCCCCAATTTCACCGCCGTAATGTTATACCAATAGCTCTCTCCGTCCTGGATATAGCAAAAATCCTGTTCGACGGGATCAGCGGTCTCCACCACCGCCACAAAGGCATCAAAGAGGCGGGGTTCAATGCGGCTCAGAAATTGCTTGAGGACGGTTTTACCGGTTAATTTTTCCTTGCGGTGGCCCAACAGTTGGGCAATCACCGGATTCACCACCAAACAGCGAAAATCTTCAATATTCCCCGTTAGATTATTGCGATGGGCCTGCATGGCGGCAATGCCATCCCGCGACGCATTTAACACACTGGCTAAAATGGCACGGGATTGATAGAGCACTTCTTCCGCTTCCCGACGCTGTTCAATTTCCAATTGAAGCTGTTGCTTCTGTTTTTGAATCGTCAGTTGGGTTTCAATACGAGCGAGTACCTCTTCAATTTGAAAAGGTTTGGTAATATAGTCAACCCCTCCCACCTGAAAAGCTTTAACTTTATCAAAAACTTCATCCAAGGCACTGATAAAAATAATCGGAATATCTTGGGTTAGCAATGTTTTCTTAATTTGCTCACAAACTTCATAGCCATTCATTTCTGGCATTTGAATATCTAACAAAATTAAGTCCGGTGGTGTGGATTGAGTGGCTCGCAAAGCTGTCTTACCATTAATGGCTTTACGGACTTTATAGCCCTGCTTTTCCAGCATCTGGGAAAGAACTCTGAGATTTTCTGGTAGGTCATCTACAATTAGGATATTTGCTGAAAACTGATGGGCATTCATAAATTCGACGATCAACTGAAATTGGGCAATGATAACAACGCTTCACAAATCTCATCCATCCGATAGTTATTGACCCGATGTGTGAGGGCGTGAATTAGCTCACTTTGGCTAGGGGGAATATCGGCAATTAATTGGTGAAGATGTTCATCATCACAATCCGTTGCCGCCTGATAAAGCTGGGTTTGCCAGGGGATGGGCATGGCGGCGAACAGTTCTTGGGTGAGGGGGGGCATCATCGTCTCGGCGGACAATGCTTGATTGTCGGCGTAGATGTATTGCACGCCGAGATGCCGGGTCATGGTTTCAAAAATGGTATCTTCCAAAAACGGTTTACGAATAAAATCATCACAACCGGCGGAGAGTACTACAGTTTTTTCCTCCTCTAGGACACTGGCGGTGAGGGCAATAATGGCGGTGGCTTGGCCTTGGGTGGTGCTTTTAATTTGCCGGGTTGCTTCATAACCATCCATGATGGGCATCCGCATATCCATCCAAATTAAATGGGGTTGCCAGTCCTCCCAGAGAGCGATCGCCGCTCGGCCATTTTCCGCTTCTTTGACCTCAAATCCTAGGGATGCCAAGAGTTTACGCAACAGCCGCCGATTACTCTCCTGATCATCCACCACCAAAATACGATATTGGGGTTGGTTGGGGGCCAAAGCTAAAACACGGCGTTGGGGGGTGCGGGCTTCGGGAATACTCTGACGATCAACAACTTTTACAGGGATTGTGAAGTAGAAGCGACTTCCCACCCCTACTTGACTTTCGACTTCGATTTCTCCTTGCATGAGTTGGACAAACTTTTGACTAATGGGGAGTCCTAAGCCCGTTCCTTCTTGGTATTGCTGACCGACTTGGGTTTGGCCAAAGGCCTCAAAGATTTGGGTCAGTTCTTCGGGGGCAATGCCCACGCCGGTATCACTGACACTAAAGGTAATGGCTTGTCGATCTCCCTGGGGAGCTTCGCTTTCAATTTGTACCGATACACCGCCGATCTTGGTGAATTTAATCGCATTATTGAGGAGGTTAATCAGAACTTGGCGGAGTTTGACTTCATCAGTGCGAATGTAACGGGGCACTTGGGGGGAACAATCGCAGATCAGTTGTAAATTTTGGCTCTCCGCCCGCAGATGAAACATGTCTTCAAGATCATCCAGGAGACGATAGAGATCAAAGTCTTTGGGGGCAAGGGCAGTTTTTCCCGCTTCGATTTTTGATAAATCGAGGACATGGTTAATCAGGTTTAAGAGGTGTTCGCCACTGCGATTGATGATCGTGACATTTTCCAATTGTTCCGGATCCAGATGGGGCGATCGCATCATTAATTGGGCAAACCCCAAAATGGCATTGAGGGGGGAGCGTAACTCATGGCTCATGTTGGCAATGAATGTACTTTTGGCCTGATTCGCCACCTCCGCCCGCTCTTTTTCAATGGCAAGCTCCAGGGTGCGTTCCGCCACCCGCTGCTCCAAATGATTAAAATATTGTTGTTTCTCGGTAATATCAATCCCCACCAAGACCATTGCCTCCCCTTGATGATATTTCTGGGCAACGAGCATATAGTGGAAAAGTTCCCCCCGAACCGGAATCGGTAACTCGGTGGTTAGGGAGCTTGCTGGACTGCGGAGGAATGCATTAATAAATTGGGTAAAATCCGAGGAGCTATTTAAAAACCCCAATTCCCGCCCCTCAAAATCCTTGGGATCAAGATTAACAATGTCGGCTAAATGGCGATTGACGCCAATATAATGCCCCTTTGCGCTGATCCAGGCGATCGTGCCTGGCACGGCATTAAGTACGGCGGCTAATTGCTCCTTGGCTTCCGCCAATTGCTGCTCACGGGATTTTAAATTGCCAATCATCTGCTGAAAACAACGGGCTAATTCCCCCAATTCATCGGGGCGATCGCCCATGGCCTGCAATCCTTGGGTGGTAAATTGCCCCTCCTCAACGGCGGCTACGGCGGCGGTGAGGGTGTCAATCTGCCGGATGTAATTGGCTAATTGGTGGTTTTTTTGCTGGAGTTGTTGCTCTAGATCGGCAATGCGGTCATAGGCGGCACGACAGCGGCGACTCTGTTCTGAATCGTGACCTGTTTGCTTCAATGCCTGAATACAGCGAATCAGTTCCTGCTTGGTCAGTGTTTCTAATGCCTCAGTTTTCATGCTGATTAACTGCTCTGCT
This sequence comes from Spirulina sp. DLM2.Bin59, assembly GCA_007693875.1. Lineage (GTDB taxonomy): Bacteria > Cyanobacteriota > Cyanobacteriia > Cyanobacteriales > Spirulinaceae > Spirulina. The sequence goes on along the minus strand of RECT01000298.1, from coordinate 1,526 downwards.
GGGGGACGGGAGCCTTCGCCTTGACGCAAAACGGCCATCTCTACCGTGATGGGATTAAGGGGGAACCGCTGGAATTATCGGTTGTGATTGAGGACAGATGGGGGAGCACCTACCATAACCTTAACGTTTACTGCCTATGGTACACCAAAGGTTTCGGGAGATTGCGATTACGCTCCGGAGAATTCTCCCCAAACCCCATTTCTCGGTACAATGGCGATCTCTGCCGCTGTTGCCCGCTATGGTTCCCCCCACCTTTGACCGTTACTATCGCTACGACGAACTCCGGGAACATTTGCTGGCCTACGCCGCTGCCTATCCCCAGTTGGTGCAATGCCAGACAATCGGTCAAAGCCATGAAGGGCGAGAGATTTGGCTGGTGAGCGTCACCAATCAGGCGACGGGACTCGCCGGAGATAAACCAAGTTTGTGGGTGGATGGCAATATTCACAGCATCGAGGTGGCCGCTTCGACGGCGGCCCTGTATTTGATTCATACCCTCGTCACGGAGTATGGCCAGGATCCCGAGATTACCCGCTGTTTAGATACCCGTGCCTTTTATATCTGCCCCCGCCTCAACCCCGATGGGGCAGAATGGGCGTTGGGCGATCGCCCCCGTTTTGTCCGCTCCGGAACCCGGCTCTATCCTGATCCCGACCCCCTACCGGCGGGGTTAATCCCCCAGGATATGGATGGGGATGGGCGGGTTCTGTTCATGCGCATTCCCGATCCCCAGGGCCATTGGCAAGCCTACCCCGCCGATCCCCGTCTCATGGTTCCTCGCGAGCCGACGGCAACGGGGGGAGACTATTACCGCCTGCTGCCGGAGGGGGAAATTCTTAATTATGATGGCTTGCTGATTCCCCGCCGCCCGGTGCCGGAGGGGTTGGATTTTAACCGCAATTTTCCAGCGGCTTGGCGATCGCAATCGGAACAACCGGGAGCCGGCCCCTATCCCACCTCAGAACCGGAGGTGCGGGCCGCCGTTGATTTTATCGCCCAGGCCCGCAATGTAACCGCCGCGATCTCCTTCCACACCATGAGCGGCGTACTGCTGCGGCCCCACAGCTATAAAGCCGATGAGGCCATGCCCCCAGGGGATCTGCGGATTTATAAAATTTTGGGGGAAAAGGGGGAGGCGATCACCGGCTATCCGGCGGTGTCGGTGTACCACGATTTCCGCACCGCTGGTTATGACCATGTGACGGGGGCCTGTGATGATTGGGCCTATGAGGAGCAGGGGCTATTCAGTTGGACGGTGGAGTTGTGGAGTCCCATGCAGCAGGTGGGGATTGAGGGCTATCACTTCTTGGAGTGGTTTGATCAGCATCCCTTAACAGATGATTTGAGACTATTGGCTTGGAGCGATGACCACCTCCAAGGCCAGGGCTATATCGATTGGTATCCCTTTGATCATCCCCAACTGGGGCCGGTGGAGTTGGGGGGATGGAATCGCTTCTACTGTTGGCACAATGCGCGGGGGGGGGGGGGGGGGGGGGGGGGGGGGGGGGGGGGGGGGGGGGGGGGGG
>RECT01000291.1 GCA_007693875.1 Spirulina sp. DLM2.Bin59 | reverse complement strand
CAGTGAATCGGGGTTAATGGCGACGGTGGTAGCCGGGTTGGTGTTGCGGGCCTCGGCATTGCCGGAAGAGCGGATGTTGCGCCGGTTTAAGGGACAACTGACGGTTTTAGGGGTTTCTGTGCTGTTTGTCCTGTTGGCGGCGGATCTTTCCCTGGCCAGTATTATGGCCCTGGGCTGGGGCAGTGTGCTGACGGTGTTGGTGCTCATGCTGGTGATTCGCCCCTTGAGCGTCATGGTTTGCACCTGGAATAGTGATCTGAATTGGCGACAAAAGCTGTTTGTAGCTTGGATCGCCCCCAAGGGGATTGTTTCGGCTTCCGTGGCTTCCCTGTTTGCCATCTTGCTCACTGAGCAGGGGATCAACGGGGGGGATGCCATTAAGGCCCTCGTCTTCCTGACGATTTTAATGACGGTGTTTTTCCAAGGCCTTTCCGCTCGTTTTGTCGCCAAAGGTTTAAAAATCACTTCCCTCGAAGCAACGGGGGCGGTGATTGTCGGCTGTACCCCCTTGGGGCGACTGATGGGTTCTCTCTTCCAAGAGGCGGGGGAATCGGTGGTGATGATTGACACTGATACGGAGGCCTGTGAGAAGGCCCGTCAAGATGATCTCTCCGTCTTTGAAAGTAGTGCCCTCGATCCCGATGTGTTAGCAGAAGCAGGGATTGAATCCATCGGCACATTTATCGCCCTGACCAACAATGGGGAGGTCAATTCCGTGTTAGCCCAGCGGGCAGTGGAAGAATTTGAGCCGCCTCGGGTGTTTGCGGTGTTGCCTCGCAAGGAGAAGGACGCAGAAAAAGCGAAGGCCAGTAAGAAAATCGTCTCGGCGTTCCAAGCCGATGTCCCGATGAAAACCTGGAATCAATACCTGCAAGCGGGTCAGGTGAAGTTAGGCGAAACGGTTTTAAAATCTACGGGTTTGGCGTTTCAGCAGGCCCATATTGATGCCCTGATTAAAGCAGGGGAACTCTTGCCCCTATTGGTGAAGCGGGATAAAGGTTTACAGGTGGCGGCGGCTCAGGAAGCATTGCAGGCGGGCGATCGCCTCATCTATCTCCTCCATGATCCTCGCCCCAAACTACTCAAACGCCTTTCCGGGGGGAGTTCCACCGGCCGCCTGGCGATGGAAACGCTGCCAGAAATCGAAGAGGTTCCCCTCTCGGTGGCCAGTACCATTGCTTCGGCTTAATCCTCGGGATTCATTAAAATTCCCAAGGCCAAGAGGGCAAAGCCAATGGCTGCCCCGGCTTTGAGGAGCTTGGCTGGTAAAAATGCCGCCACCCCTTCACCAATGATCACCCCCACGAAACTGGCCAACACCAAAGCCGTGACTGTACCTAAAAAGACCGCTTGAGGCGATCGCGAACTCCCACTGAGGGCGATCGCCGCCAACTGGCTTTTATCGCCAATTTCCGCCAAAAACACCGTCACAAAACTCAAGCTCAACAGTTGCCAATCCATATCCTACATCCCCACAATATCCCAGAGTAAAAGCACCGCCACGGTCATCAACATTGCCGCCGCCGCCAAATCCATCACCTTGGGGCTAACCCGTCGGGCTAGCCACCATCCCAAAGCCACCCCAATTAAGCTGGTGGCAATTAAAGCCGTCGCTGCCCCCGCAAACACAATCCAAGGGCGATGGGATTCTGCTGTAATTAACAACGTTGCCAACTGGGTTTTATCCCCCATTTCAGCCAAGAGGATCGTTAAAAACGTGCTGGTGCAGGTGGCCCAAAAGCTCTTACCCCGTTTGGGGGTATCGATGCTAGAAGAATCAACCCCATCGGGGTTATTGGGAAGCGGCTCACTAACAGTCACGGGTTTCGGGGGTGAAAATTCCAGGCTAGTATAGCGCACCTTACGCTGGGACTTGCACGGGGGTAGCCGAACCCAGTTTAAACACCTCATGGATGGCATTGAGGGCCGCCACACCTTCCGCAGCCGCGACGACGCAACTAATTTTAATTTCCGACGTGGCAATCATTTTAATATTGAACCCTTGACTGGCCAGGGCGTTAAACATTTGCGCCGCCACCCCAGGGTGGCCCTCCATCCCTGCCCCCACAATACTCACCTTGGCTACATCGGTATCGACGACAATTTTTCCCTGTTGCCATTGACTGACGATGGGGGTTAATACCCGTTGGGCCTGCTCCACATCGGCAGCAGCAACAGTACAGGCAATATCACGGGTGGGGATGCTGTCGAGGATGTGGCACCGCTGGGATTGGATGATCATATCGACGCTGATCCCTTCAGCGGCGAGAAGGCTGAAAAGATGGGCGGCCATGCCGGGGCGATCGGGCACATGGCGGATGGCCAGTTGTGCCTGGGAACGGTCGAGGGCAACGCCCCGCACCGGCGGCAAGCCTGAAGTTGCGGTGTGCAAGCTGGAGGAACTAACCTCAAAGGTTTGACAGAGGGCGGCAATGGCGCGATCGCAATCCGCCGCCGCAATGACGCAACTCACCTTCACCTCAGAGGTGGAAATCATGTCAATATTCACCCCCGCATCGGCAAGGGTTTGAAACATCGTGGCGGCAATGCCAGGGTGGCCAATCATCCCCGCGCCGACGATGGAAACTTTGGCAATCCGCCGCTCCACCAAAACCTCCGCTTGATCGCGATTCATGGCGGTGGTAGATCGCAACACTGGGGCCATGGCCTCCGCCACCGCTTCCGCTGGCGTGAGCATCCCCTTCACCACCGTAAAGGCAATATCATTGGTGTTGCCCTCATGGATCGACTGAATAATCAAATCCACATCTACTTTTTGGTGGGCGATTTCTTGGAATAATTTGGCCGCCACACCGGGGCGATCGGGGATGCGCAACAGGGCAACTTTCGCCTGATCCGTGTCAAATTCCACCGCATCGACGGCACGGGTAATTTCCAAGTTGGTGAGCGATCGCCCCCTGGCCAAGGGCGACACCACCCGCGTCCCCGGCCCATCGGTCCAACTGGATAGCACCACCAAGGGCACACCATAGTTGCGGGCAATTTCCACCGCACGGGGATGCAACACCTTCGCCCCCAAACTGGCTAACTCCAGCATTTCATCGCTGGTAATTTCCGTCATGAGTTGAGCATTGGGGACAAGGCGAGGGTCGGTGGTGAGGATCCCCGGCACATCGGTATAGATTTCGCATTGGCTGGCTTGGAGGGCGGCAGCCAGGGCCACCGCTGAGGTATCCGATCCCCCCCGGCCCAAGGTGGTAATTTCTAAATCAACACTGTTGGTAATCCCCTGGAAACCCGCCACAACAATCACATGGCCCTCATTGAGGTGACGGCGCAACCGCTCGGTTTTGATGTCTAAAATGCGGGCGCGGCTGTGGGCGGTTTCGGTGACGATGCCCACCTGGGCCCCAGTGAGGGAAATGGCCGGCTGATCCAAGGCATGGAGGGCCATGGTGAGGAGCGCAATGGAAACCTGTTCCCCCGTGGAGAGAAGCATATCCATTTCCCGACGGCTGGGGTTGGGGGTGATGTCATGGGCCAGACCCACAAGGGTATCAGTGGTTTTACCCATCGCAGACACCACCACCACCACTTGATGGCCAGCCTTGACGGTGCGGTGAATACGTTGGGCAACAGCTTGGATGCGATCGACGGAGCCGACGGAGGTTCCTCCGTATTTTTGAACAATCAGGGCCATGGCGGGATTAGGGCATGGGGTTTGGGTACTTCAACCCTCAACTGTAGCAAAAGTTGTCCGGGACAGCGGGGGTTTAACGGGGACTTAGAAATCAAAGTAAATATAACGGCCGCCCCCCTCTGGGGCCAACATCCACACCGCCAGGAAGCAAATCGGGACAAGAATCAGCTTTAAATGCCAATTGAGTTGTAATTTCAATCCCCCTTGAACGAGGTAGGCCAGGGCCATCACCGTAACCAAAACCCCCAAAATCCAAAACAGATCAAACCGCCCCATCCCCAAGGCTTCGTAATAAACTTTTTGAATAAATTGGGCATCCCCGGCCACGCCAAATAAATGGCGCACCATCAATCCCGACAGGCGTAGATCCGGCAGTCGGAAGAAAATCCAGGAAAAAAACACAAACCCTTGGGTACAGGCCCAAGCGGTGATCAATCCCGGCACGGATTCCCACCATTGGGCCCAGGCGGGGCGGGTTTTGCTGTAAACATCCGTGAGGCGATGGGCCACAAGGGCGAAGCCATGGAGGCCCCCCCAAACCAAAAACCCCCAAGCTGTTCCCCGGGTATCAATATGCCAAATGCCGGCGATCGCCATAATCAACCACAAATTAAAGCAAGTCCGCAGGAGCGATCGCCGCGACCCCCCCAAGGGAAAATAGAGATAATTCCGCAGCCAATCCCCTAGGGTGATATGCCACCGCCGCCAAAACACCGCAATACTGGTGGTGAAATAGGGGAAATTAAAATTCTCCGGTAAATTAATCCCTAAAAAGAGGGCCGTCCCTCGCGCCAAATCCACATAGCCGCTGAAGTCGAAATACAACTGCAAACCATAGGCCAACACCACCAACCACAGATCCACACTGCCGGCCCGCTCCAAATTTCCCAAGCATAAATCCACAAAAATCCCCAAAGGATCGGCAATTAGGGCCTTTTTCACCGCCCCCGATGCCATCAACCACAGTCCCTCGGTGAACTGTTCCACCTTCGGAGTTTTGGGTTGGCCATGGAATTCCGCCATAAAGGGGTGATAACGGGTGATGGGGCCCGAGATCAGCTTGGGGAAGAAAAATTTATAGCTGGCAAACTCTAACCATTGTTCGCTGGCCGGTGCGCCCCGATAGACATCAACGAGATAGGCCAGGTTTTCAAAGGTAAAAAAGGAAATCCCTAAGGGAACAAGGATATAGTTTTGCAGCCAGTTACGTCCGGTGAGCAGGATCGGGTTGGGGGCGATCGCACCCAGGCCATTGAAAAGCAGCGTTAAATATTTAAACCCGAAGAGGCACAGGAGGTTCAGACTGATGCCAATGATCAGGAGTTGAGTGGCTCGATTGCTCCAGAGGCGTTGCATCGCTTGCCATTCTTCATTGCTCAGATCCGCGTATTCACTTTGGAGTCCCCGACGATAGTGGTGAGCCATGGCCCGACCGAACCAAAAATTCATCCCGGTCAATGCCAGCATCAGCGGCACATACTGCACCTGAAGGGAAGTATAGATGGCTAAACTGGCGATCAGGAGAACCCAAAGCCGCACCCGTTCGGTGCGAGGGCGGGGCCACCAATAAACGAGGGTTAACCCCAAGAGAAAGGGGATATAGAGCGGATCAAGAAACGTCATGGTCTGGCCGTTAGGGGGAACGCCGGGATCAAGGGCAATATATCACAGGCGAGTTTTTGGTTCGTGGGAAGTGGGAAATATGACCCCTTTGAGGGGGGATGTTCTAAGTAGAATTACTCAACAGGTTGATGGGTAAGGGTTTGGCAGGGAGAGAGGGCGATCGCCCCCTGGGGTAATTCATCACGGAACCTTGATGAAGTTTTGTAAATAATTGGAAATTTTGTAGCCATTGTTACAGAATTCTCTGCTACAGTAAAACTGTGAACAAAAAGCAATCCCTTCCAACCCTAGTCAATCGGAGACAACCATGAACACTCAAAATCAAGCCCGCAACCTGATGATGCGTCATACCCAAAACATCCGCAACCGCCAGCAATCCATGCTCGGTCGCACCGCTTCTGAAATCGGGATGGACATCGACACCGCTCAATACATGAACGAAATCCAAGGTAAGCCCAGTTCTGCTTCTCGCCTCAACTACGACCGCAGCAGCTCCACGATGAGCTAAATTCCCGCTCCATCTCTACCTGACTTCCTTTCCGTAGCTTCGTTTTTAACTTTACTCACCTTCTGCAATCGGAGATCACCTGTTATGGATACTCAAGGTCAAGCCCGCAACCTGATGATGCGTCATACCCAAAACATCCGCAATCGTCAGCAGTCTATGCTCGATCGCACCGCCTCTGAATTAGGCATTGATATTGGCAACAATCAACACCCCAATGAAATTCAAGGCAAGCCCAGTTCTGCTTCTCGCCTGAACTACGACCGCAGTGGCTCCTCCATGAGCTAGACATTGTTTTCCGTTAAAAAACTTCCTTTCCTTTCCCTTCGATAATATTCACCCTTCATCCCTGGAGACTGTTATGAACACCAAAAATCAAGCCCGTAACCTGATGATGCGCCACAGCCTCAACGTCCGCAACCGTCAGCAATCCATGCTCGGTCGCACCGCTTCTGAAATTGGCCTCGACCTCGACACCAACCACTACGAAAGTGAGCAGCCCGGTAACTTGGGTTCCACCTTTGACCGCTCCAACGCTGCCATGAGCTAGATACCCAAGGGATCTGTACTCAGATCTGTGTCATCAACCTGTTGCAAAATTAAGACTCAGCATCCGTTTTCGGAGGGCTGGGGCTTTTTTTTGCAGAGGATTATTCCCAAATCGCTGATCAGGTTGATGATCACCCTTTTGCCCATAGGGGCCAGGGTGTTGGGGGATCGGCTCAAATCCATAATTGCCCTTTTTTGCCCCTAGACAGTTTGGCAAAGGTTAAATGAATCCGCACATCAACAGCCAATTTCAGGAACGAGAATAGGATGGGAGTAAGCCAAATTATTACGGAAAATTGGGATTTATATGGATATATTGCAAAAACAGCTTCTGGCCTTGGATTGTAAAGTTGATGCGTTACACAGGCTTGTGGAGCAGTTGAGTCATCGGCTGAACCTCGCACTGATCAACCCATCGACCATGGTTTCCCCCCCCATTCCCCCTGCCCCGTTTCCCCATCCTTTAGCCTCGGCCATCATGGCTCCCGAACCCAATGATGAGGATGACGGTTTGAGCCATAAGGATGTATTGCCAGATACTCAGCGGGGGCGGGAAACTATCCCGGATTACAACACGACGGAACAGAGCTTATCCCCAGAATTGCAGGTGCGCCGTCTCACGGCCCAGGTCACTGCCGCCTACAACCGGATTGCGGCGTTAGAGGAACAATTACTGGCTCAACGGGGCAATCCCCAGGGAGAACATGCCCTGAAGGTGGAGCGATCTACCCGACGCTAACCCCCCCCGCTGCTAAATCCTGCGCAATCAAGGGGATTAGGTCTGTGGCCTGCGAGCAGTCTTGGGTGATGGAGAGGGTTCCGCAGGGGGTTTGCTGCATCAGTTGACTGAGCTTAATGAACTCCTGCTGACGCATGGTTTTGGTGAGGAGGTAATGCACCGAGGTTTGGGTTGTGAGGTGCAGGAGGGCAGCGGCAGGGCTGAGGGGTTTGAGGGTGGGGAGGTCGGCGGTACGCAGGCCTAAACAATAAAGCCGCCGTAGCGGTAGGGCTTGGTGCTGAAATTGATAGGGCCTTTGGGTCAAGTCCAGATATTGCTTATCCCAGGTGGGATGGTTCGGGACAATGCGAGGGAGGGCCTGGGGGCTGCCGTAGAGCAGTTGAACAGAATTTTGCCAGAGACGTAGGCGGGGATAACCGGGAATAATGTGGGGCTTTCCCCCGGGATGTTGCTGGATCACCACCACGTCATCAGTGATCACGCTGTAACCGGCTTGGGCAAACAGGGCGGCGGTGGTGGATTTGCCGGCTCCGGCGGGGCCGACAAAGGCGATCGCCCCCTCCCCCATCTGCACTGCACTACCGTGCAAACAGAGCACCCCCCGCCACCGTAACCAAAAAGCCAAAACTGGCCCAATTAAATAGGTAACGGTATCTTCTAACGTGAGTTCAGGGGGCCAATGGGCCGTGATTTTCGCCGCAGTCTGTTGGAGCCAAAAGGTGGTGTTGTCCCCATAGCAAAACCAAAATTCCGTTTGTTCCAGATCAGACCACACCCGCAATGCGGGCTGACCCTGATCATTGCGGGTGGTGCTGGTGTAGTGGGGCCGGTGGAGGTGGCTGGGGGGATCGGCTAACCTTGGGCCAGCGAGGTCAATTTCGAGATCTGCTTGTTGCGCCGCCATGGGAACCAAGCCAGCGATCGCCTGATTACTGACTAAATTCAACCCATAGAGGGCATAATGCGGCATACCTAGGGTTTATTCTGTTTTATTGGGAACAGCCCCCATTCCTGCCCCATCACCGTTAACGCCAATATCAGCAACGTTACGGGTGAGGGTTTTGATGTCGCCATATTGGGTGAGTTGGGGGCTGTGGTAAGGGCGGCGTGGATTGGGCTGGGACATAGTAGCTGCGGCTCCGTGATTAAGGGGTACTGTGTTATTGATAACAAATTATCGGGCGGGAGAAAAATCTCAATTCTCTGACTTCGGTCAAGGCTACCCAAAACTGCCGGCAATTTTAGCCTGGTCTAGATCATTGTGGTTAGACTCTCTTCCCATTATAGTTCCCCCTCAATGAGCCAATCCCCGTCTATAGCCGTGAGGGTCGGATTTTTCAAGGTTAGCGCTTGGGTCATCGCGCTGAGATTGAGATCCCCCACAGGGGTAGGGGCTAATGCACCGCCAATAATTTTAGGGGCAATAAAAGCCATGATTTTTTGCACCGCTTGGGCTTGAAGGGCGGCGGCCGCTAAGATCCCCCCACATTCCCAGAGGACTTGATTCATGCCGCGATCGCCTAAATTTTGCATCACCTCAGCAATCTCCAAAACCGGCAATTCAACAATTTCCACACCGCGATCGCCCAACTGTCTTTGTAATTCAGGATTAGCCCTCTCAGTGGTGAATAGGAGGGTGGGGGCGATCGTTGTATCCCATACTTGAGCATTGGGGGGGAGATCCAGGGTACGACTAAGAATGATCCGTGTGGGGTTATGATCGCTCACCCCGTGGCTGGTTAATTGGGGATTATCCCGGCGTACCGTATTCCCCCCCACAATCACGCCATCAGAATGCGATCGCACTTCATGCACCAACCGCCGTGCCGCTGTCCCCGTCACCCAAGCACTATGGCCCGTCGTTGCCGCAATTTTGCCATCCAGGGTCATGGCATATTTAAAAATTCCCCAGGGTTGTCCCTGGGTGACACGGTGACAAAACCCAGCATTAAGGGCTAAACAGGCCGCCTCTTCTACTCCCGTGATCACCTCAATCCCCGCTGCTCGCAAGCGGGCAATTCCCTGACCAGCAACGCGAGGATCTGGATCCACCATCCCCACCACCACCTTCTTCACTCCGGCTTGAATCAACGCCTCCGTACAAGGGGGCGTGCGGCCGTAATGATTGCAAGGCTCTAAATTAACGTAAACTGTGGCCCCTTGGGCTTTTTCACCCGCAGCCCGCAGCGCAAAAACTTCGGCGTGGGGTTCCCCCGCCTTGGGGTGATATCCTTCCCCGACAATTTCCCCATTGTTGACAATCACCGCCCCCACTAAGGGATTGGGAGCAGTATACCCTGCCGCCTGTTGGGCCAGGGCGATACACCGTCGCATCATCACAACCGGCTCAACCATCTTAATGCCTTTCTCGATCAAAAAAACTCCCGTGGGGTGGCTCTGCCGTGGCACAAAAACCAGGCGGCAGAGCTGCCGGGGAGCGTTACTGGGCAGAGCCAAGTAACGCGGAAAGAGGACAATTTTGATCCCATTAACCCCTTATTTTGCCGCCAGCACCTTTTCAGCATCGGCTTGGGCAAGGAACTTCTCTAGCTCCGTGAGGGCATCGGCATCCACCTTGGTTTGCATCGGGCAGAATTTGGGGCCACACATGGAGCAGAATTCAGCAGTTTTATAGATATCCGCCGGGAGGGTTTCATCGTGGTATTCCCGCGCCCGTTCGGGATCGAGGGAAAGTTCAAACTGCTTGTTCCAGTCGAAGTTATAGCGAGCGGCGGAGAGTTCATCGTCGCGATCGCGTGCTCCCGGCCGGTGGCGGGCAATATCCGCCGCATGGGCCGCAATCTTGTAGGCAATTAAGCCATTGCGCACATCTTCCGCATCGGGTAAGCCTAGGTGTTCCTTGGGGGTGACATAGCAGAGCATTGCTGTGCCATACCAGCCCGCCATCGCCGCCCCGATCGCACTGGTAATATGGTCATAACCGGGGGCAATATCTGTCACTAAGGGCCCCAAGACATAGAAGGGAGCCTCGCTACATTCCTCCATCTGTTTTTTAACGTTGAACTCAATTTGATCCATGGGGACATGGCCCGGGCCTTCCACCATCACCTGCACATCATGTTCCCAAGCGCGGCGGGTCAATTGCCCCAAGGTTTTCAACTCCGCCAACTGGGCCTGATCAGAGGCATCATGGGTACAACCGGGACGGAGAGAATCCCCCAAACTGAAGGAGACATCGTAACGTTTGAAAATTTCGATGATCTCGTCAAAGTGGGAATAGAGGGGGTTTTGTTTGTGGTGGTGGAGCATCCAACGGGCGATAATGCCGCCGCCCCGGGAGACAATTCCGGTGATCCGGTTGCGCACCAAGGGTAAATGCTCGATCAAAATCCCGGCGTGGATTGTCATGTAATCCACCCCCTGCTGGGCGTGTTTTTCGATGATGTGGAGGAAATCTTCCGGGGTGAGGTTTTCAATGTTGCCGTGGACACTTTCCAGGGCTTGATAGATGGGCACGGTGCCGATGGGAATCGGCGAGGCGTTAATAATGGCGGTGCGGATCACATCGAGATCGCCGCCGCCGGTGGACAAATCCATCAACGTATCTGCGCCATACTTCACCGCTAAATGGAGTTTGGCCACTTCCTCATCAATATTGGAGGAGTTGGGGGATGCGCCAATGTTGGCGTTAACCTTGCATTTCGTGGCAATGCCGATCCCCATCGGTTCGAGGTTGGTGTGGTTGATGTTGGCGGGAATGATCAACCGTCCCCGGGCCACTTCAGCACGGATCAATTCTCCGGGCAGGTTTTCCCGCCGGGCCACATAGTCCATTTCCTCGGTGATCATGCCTTGGCGGGCATAGTGCATCTGGGAAACGTTGGCTTGGCCTAGGCGTTTGGCAACCCATTCTGTACGCATATTTGGTTCCTCAAAATAACAGCTTCCCTCCGCTGGTGCTAACCAGTCTCAGGTTCTAAGGGTCTTTCTCAGCTTCGATGGAAATGGAAGCACCCCTAGCTTAGTCCCTGATTCTATCACGGGGATTTCCGAGAGGGCCGGTGCGTTAGGGAGGAGATAAAAAACTTTGCAGAAGGTTACAGAGAAGGATGGTGGCGATCGCCCCTAAGCGTAGACCAATCCCGGCTAGAATGGGCAAAATCAATATTGCCTAGCTCTGCCACCGTAAAACTGCGTTAACCCTTCCCCGCTCTAAAGAGACGGGGATTTCTTAGCAATCCAGAATCGGAC
>RECT01000282.1 GCA_007693875.1 Spirulina sp. DLM2.Bin59 | reverse complement strand
GCCCACGGGATGGGGGCGAAGTTGCGCAAATGGTTGCCGGGTTGGGGGAAGTAGGAAGTGGGAAGGAAAGTTTTTCTCTCTTCTCTTTCCTCCCATTATCTAGTTGATGGCGAGTTAACAATGGCACAATGGGGCAACAATGCCTACCGATGACCAACTATGACTGCTGCATCCTCCGCTGCCCCTGTTCCTGAACCCCATGGTGATTATCGTGGCCTTGACCGGGATAAGCTCTCGCCGATGATGCAGCATTATATTGCGGTGAAAGAGCAGTATCCCCAGGCATTGCTCCTCTACCGGGTGGGGGATTTTTTTGAATGCTTCTTTCAGGATGCTGTGACGATCGCCCAGGAATTGGAACTGGTATTGACCAGTAAGGAGGGGGGCAAGGAAATTGGCCGGGTGCGGATGACGGGGGTTCCTCACCATGCCCTCGAACGGTATGCGGCGCTGTTGGTGGAAAAGGGCTATGCGGTGGCGATTTGTGATCAGGTGGAGGATGCCACCATTGCCGCAGCGGAAAAGCGGATGGTGCGGCGGGAGGTGCAACAACTGATCACCCCCGGCACCTTGACAGAAGAGGGGATGCTCTCGGCAAGGCGCAATAATTTTCTGGCGGCGGTGGTGTTGGCAAAACACCATTGGGGGTTAGCCTATGCGGATATTACCACGGGGGAATTTTACACCACCCAAGGGACGGGAATGGAGAGCCTGGCCATGGAGTTGGAACGGCTCCAACCTTCGGAGGTGCTGTTGCCCACCGATGCCCCCGATGTGGGGCGGTTGTTGCGGCCGGGTCAGGGTAATGAGGTGATCCCGCCCCAATTGCCCGCCGAACTTTGTTACACAACGCGATCGCACCGCTATTTCACCGCCCCAGAGGCCCGCAATCGGCTCATGGAAACCTTTCAGGTGCGATCGCTGGAAGCCATGGGCTGTGCCGATCAAATCTTGGCAATGCGGGCGGCGGGGGGGCTGTTGGAATATATCGAAGACACCCAAAAGGATAACCGCGCCCCCCTCCAACCCCTGAAAACCTACGCGATTACCGATTATTTAATCCTTGATCCCCAAACCCGGCGCAACTTGGAACTGATGCAAACGGTGCGCGATCGCGCCACCACCGGCTCCCTACTTTGGGCCTTAGACCGCACCAATACTGCCATGGGGGGCCGGGCGTTGAAACGCTGGTTTCTCGAACCGCTGTTAGATGCGAAGGGGATTCTCGCCCGCCAAGACACGATCGCCGAACTGATCGCCCACAACAGCCTCCGGGAGGATCTGAAAACCCTATTGCGGCAATTCTATGACCTCGAACGCCTCAGCGGTCGCGCCGCCTCCGGTCGGGCCAATGCGCGGGAATTGGTTAATTTAGCCGATTCCTTGGTGCGGTTGGGGGAACTGGCCAGCTTGGCCCAACAGGGCCAATCCCCCTACCTCAAAGCATTGCACCAGATTCCCCCAGCCCTAGAGCAGGTGGGGCAACATGTGTTAGACCGCATTCAGGAGGCTCCCCCCTTGCACATTAAAGAGGGGGGCGTGATCCGCGATGGTATTGATCCCCGGTTGGATCAGCGGCGATCGCAACTTTTGGCGGATCAACAGTGGTTAGCGGATTTGGAAATTCGCGAGCGGGAGCGCACCGGGGTAAATAAGCTCAAGGTGGGCTACAACAAAACCTTTGGCTATTACCTCACCCTCCCCCGCGCCCAAGCGGCGGCGGCCCCCGATGACTACACCCGTAAGCAAACCCTCGCCAACGAAGAACGGTACATCACCCCCGAACTGAAGGAGCGGGAAACCCGCATCCTCACGGCTCAGGATGATTTGAACGAGATCGAATATGAGATTTTCCAGGAATTGCGGGGCATGGTGGGGGAACAGGCCCAGGAGATTCGGGATGTGGCGCGGGCGGTGGCGGCCTTGGATGTGTTGGTGGGGTTGGCAGAAGTGGCGATCGCCCAAAACTATTGCCGCCCCACCATCACCCCAGGGCGGGAAATTGAAATTAACCAAGGTCGCCATCCCGTCGTTGAGCAACGGTTAAAACAGCAGTTTTTTGTCCCCAACTCCACCCAAATGGGCTACAGCCCCCAACGGCGGGATAGTCCAGATCTGATTATTCTCACCGGCCCCAATGCCAGCGGCAAAAGTTGTTACCTGCGCCAAGTGGGGCTAATCCAGATCATGGCCCAAACCGGCAGTTTCGTCCCCGCCCAGGGGGCAAAGTTGGGGATCTGCGATCGCATCTTTACCCGGGTGGGGGCAGTGGATGATCTCGCCACTGGGCAATCGACCTTTAT
Organism: Spirulina sp. DLM2.Bin59; assembly: GCA_007693875.1. GTDB lineage: Bacteria > Cyanobacteriota > Cyanobacteriia > Cyanobacteriales > Spirulinaceae > Spirulina. Next base: position 9,000 of record RECT01000282.1, on the reverse strand, counting down.
GGTGGAAATGAACGAAACCGCCAACATTCTCAACCATGCCACGGCCAAATCCCTAGTCTTACTGGATGAAATTGGCCGGGGAACCGCCACCTTTGACGGCCTTTCCATTGCCTGGGCCGTGGCGGAATACCTCGCCCAAACCGTCCAAGCCCGAACCATTTTCGCCACCCACTACCACGAACTCAACGAACTCGAAACCCTTTGCCCCAATGTTGCCAATTATCAAGTGATGGTTAAAGAGTTGCCCGATAAAATTGTTTTTCTCCATGAAGTCCATCCCGGCGGCGCCGATCGTTCCTATGGCATTGAAGCCGGTCGTCTCGCGGGGTTGCCCGATGTGGTGATTCAGCGGGCCCATGAGGTGATGAGCCAAATTGAAAAGCACAGCAAAATTGCCATGGGCCTCCGCAAGGGCAACCCTAAACGCGGGGAGCCTACCCCAGATCGAGATTTGGGAGTAGAGCAGTTGGATATTTTTGGCCATCATCCATAATCGCGGTTATCAGGGAGGGCTAAACTCCTTCCCCCTATTTTGTGGTCATTGTCCACACCCCATCCCAATCCTTCGACGGTGGGGTTTTCAGAAAATGCTGACAGCGGTTGATATGGAGATAGGCCGCTTTATCCTTGGGAACCAATTCCAGAATCGTTGCGAAATAGGACAACGCTAAGGAAAAGTTTTGATGGGTATAGAGATGCCGCCCCCGATGATACAGTTCAATCACTTCCTCATGGTTGGGCGGTAAAGGATTGCCTAACGCCTCCACTACTTCATAAACACTCACCGGCTGGGTTTTGCCTTTAACGCGAATACAGTCCAGTTCCCGCACGACAATATGCTCTTTACATTGGTGATAAGTATTCTCACTAATCACAATGTCACAACCGTATTGTTTACTGGCGGCCTCCAATCGAGAACTAAGGTTCACCCCATCCCCAATCGCCGTAAATTCCATCCGTTTACTCGAACCAATATTGCCACTAATCACAAAGTCCGAATTAATGCCAATCCCGATCCTAATAATATCCTTCCCTTCCGCTGCACGGGAATCGTTATAGATCTTGAGGCGGCGGCGCATATCCAATGCGCTTTGGGTGGCCATGAGGGCGTGATCCTCCAACTTATTCGGCGTACCAAAGACCGCCATCATGGCATCACCAATGTATTTATCGAGGATCCCCTTGTGGTTAAAGACGGATTCCACCATTTCCTCAAAATACTCATTGAGCATCTGCACCACTTCCTCCGCTTGGAGTTTCTCCGTGAGGCTGGTGTAGCTGCGAATATCCGAGAAGAGGACGGAAACTTCCTTGCGATCGCCCCCGAGGGAAATACTCCCCCCATCGAGCAACTGCTCCGCTAACTCTTGGTTCATATAGCGGTACATCGTACTCTTGAGCCGCTTCTCATCACTAATATCATCCATCACCACCAATGCCCCCGAGACATTCGAGGCATCCGCCGCATCGGAAATGGAGTTAATGGAGAGGTTGACGCTATGCTCTTCCCCAGCGGCGGAAATAATCGTTTGGTCAGGGTAATATTGCTGGCGGTCTTTATTTTCCACCGGATGTAAGGCCCGCTCAAAGGATTCAGAGAAATCCCCTTTCCGTGCCACATCTGTTTTATCGGTGGTTTCTTTGCCCTTAATTTCCACCAACTCGCTCATGATTTTGCCTTCAAGGGGGTTATCGTCATCAAACCCCAGCAACTCCTTCGCCTTTTCATTGGCGGCCAACACCACGCCATTTTTGTCGGTGGAAATCACGCCATTGGTAAGGCTGCGCAGGATATCCCGCTGCATCTGCTCCTGTTGCTTCACCTTGGCGAACAATTTCGCATTTTGCAGTGCCACCCCGGCCTGAATATTAAAGGCCTTCATGAACTCTTGATCACTGCGATTGAAGCTGGATTTCCAGCATTCCGGCGCATTGGGCCACTGGGTTGGATCATAGGGGGGATGATCCCCCTGTTTGATTTTGTTCACCAATTGGGTGACACCGATGAGCTCCTTGTCGGAGTTGTAAACCGGCATACAGAGCAGGCTACAGGTGCGGTATTTGGTTTTTTCGTCGGTGTTTTTGGCGGTTTCCGCCATGGGATGATCATAGAGGTCGAAGCCAATATTGAGAGTCTCCCCGGTTTTACCCACATGACCGGCAAAACCGACGCCAATGGGGACATCGAGATGTAATGTGTCTCCATTGGGCAGGGGGATCTTTGTCCAGAGCTTGTTTTTTTCGTCGTCGATGAGCCAGAGGGTGCTGCGATCGGCGTTCATCAACTTTTTCGCCGCATCCATGACAGTGCGCAGCGTGGTATCGAGATCGAGGTTGCCTTTACTGAGGGAGTTGGTGGCCTCGATCAGGGCATTGGCGGCCCGCTGCCGTTGGGTGGCTTTGTAGAAGGAGCGGGAGGATTCGAGAATGAGGCGAATCGAAGGGGCGAAATTCTCAAAAACGTCAATATCGTTGTCGGTGAAGCCGGTGTGGGAGATGCGTTCATCCAGGGGGATATCGGGCGATCGCTCCGGCTCTAATTTATTAATTAGTTGCACCACCGCCACCAGTTCCCCATCCTGGCTCAAGAGGGGGAGGGCCAGCATCGAATAGGTGCGGTAGTTGTTGCGCTTGTCAAATCCCTTGGCGGCTTCAGAGCGGGGGTCATCATAGAAGTCGTAGGGGATGTTGATCACCTGTTTAAACTGGGCCACTTCCCCGGCAATGCCTCGACCGACGGGAATGCGAATTTCAATGGGCTTGCCATCGCTGCCCTTGGCGACGATCGACCAGAGTTCATCCTGATCATCATCGAGGAGGTAGATGGTGGTGCGATCGGCTCCCAGCAATTCCCCGGTTTTCAGGGTAATCGATCGCAACATTTCATCAAGAACGGAGTCAAAGCCTTGACTGTCGATAATGCTATCGAGCAAGCTCAGGGTTTGATTCACCACTTTGAGCTTGTCTTCCACCTCAACCACAACCCGCTGAAAACTATCCTTATTCAGGGGAGCGAGAAAGTTTGAAAAGGTTCCCTTAGCAGAAACGAGGGCACTGGTTGAGCCGTTGGTCTCTCCCCCGTGATTCGATTCTGTCGGAGCCTCGTCCCCTGCCGGGACAACATCGACAGTCTGCCCGGAATACTCAAGTTTTGTGGGTTGAGATGCAGCAGTCATAGTGCTCTAGGGTGTCTGGGTCTGAGAATATTTTGAAGTTGAGAGTATTTTAACGACTAAATCCTCCTGTGATGACCGGTTAGCCTCAATAATACTGGTAATTTTCTCCCTGTCCAGTGATTTAGGGGGCTTTGGGTGATCTAGGTCATGGCATCTTGTTGGACTTCGGGTTAGCGGCGTTGGTGGGCGGCTTGGGTGAGGAGGGATTGAGCAAAGGCGATCGCCTCTTGGGCCGAGTCCCCCCCGGTGAGTTGGGCCAGTTCGGTGGCACGGCTGTCGGGGTGGGTGAGGGGGATGACCCGGACGACGGTGCGGGGGGCGTTGTGTTTGGATTTTGCCACCTGTTTATCGACGCGAAAATGATGGTCAGCGAGGGCGGCGATCAGGGGTTGATGGGTGACACAGAGGATCTGATGGGGGCGGCTCAGGTGATGGAGTTTGAGGGCGATCGCCTGGGCCACTTTCCCCGATACCCCCGCATCAATTTCATCAAAAATCAAGGTTTTCTCCTCGTTTTGGGCTTCAATTTGGGAAAAACAGGCTTTCAGGGCCAACAGAAAGCGGCTCATTTCTCCCCCGGAGGCGGTTTCTGAGAGGGGTTGGAGGGGTTCGCCGGGATTGGGGCTGATGTAGAACACCACTTGATCCGCGCCGTGGGCTGTGGGTTCGAGGGGCAGGAGCCGACAGTCAAACTGGACTTTTTCCATGGCGAGGGGTTTGAGTTCTTTGACCAGTTGCTTGGCCAGTTGTTGGGCGGCCTGTTGGCGTTGGTGGCGCAGTTGCTCACAGGCATTTATCAAGGTTTGATAACATTTCTGGGCTTGGGCTTCGAGGGCTTCGATGGATTGGCCGCCAGCGGTGAGTTCTGCAAGTTCGGTGGCGATCGCCTCGCCATGGGCAATGACATCCGCTAAATCGGGGCCATACTTCCGGCAGAGTTGGCGCAGGGTGGTGAGGCGGGTTTCCACTTCTGCCAACCGTTCGGGGTCGGATTCCAGGCTATCGCTATAGCGGCTGAGGACTTGCCCGGCTTCGACAATTTGGGTGAGGGCACTTTGTACCATTTCTAATAGGCCTTCAAGTTGGCTGTCATAGCTGGCCATTTCTTTAATTTGGGCTTCCACGGGGCCGAGGAGGTCGGCGATCGCTTCTCCCCCTTGGTCATTTTGGTAAAGGGCTTGGTAGGTTTGATAGCCCATCTGTTGCAGTTCCACCACATGGGAGAGGCGATCGCGCTCCTGTTCCAATTGGGTTAATTCTTGGGGGTCATCGAGATCTGCCCCTGCGAGTTCTTGGTGTTGGTATTGGAGCCAATCGATGCGTTGGAGGCGGTCTTTTTCCGATTGGCGGCGGGCTTGGAGGGCTTTTTGAGCCTGGCGATAGGTTCCAAAGGCTTCAGCGACGACGGATTTAGCGGCTTGTACCCCTTCGCCCCCATAGGCATCGAGGAGATCCCGTTGATGGCTGGCGATCATCAGTTGGGCGGTTTGGCCTTGGGCGGTGATTTCTACCAAATGCTCCCGCAATTGGCTCACCTGTTGCCGGTTCACCAGTACGCCATTAATCCGGGAGCGGGAGCGTAAGCTCCCCTGGGTGGCGGAAAATTCCCGGCTACAGATGAGGCTATCGGCATCAATGAGGTCAATTTCTTGGGTATCTAACCAGGCTTTTAGGGGGGGGGATAGTAAAAATGTGCCTTCGACGAGGCCGCGATCGCTCCCAGTCCGCAGCAGGCGGCTGGTGATTTTCCCCCCCAATACGCCATCAATGGCATCAAGGATAATCGACTTCCCCGCCCCGGTTTCCCCGGTCAGCACATTGAGGCCGGGGCCAAATTCCAGTTCAAGCTGATCAACGAGGGCAAAATTTTCAATCCGGAGCGATCGCAGCATGATCTAATCTTCCCAAGCCATGAAACGCTCCCAATTCTAACCCGATCCCCCTCTACCTCGTGCCATGGCTCCGCCATGGCATGGCCAGCGGCGGCTCTGCCGCCTTCAGCAAAAGCCTAAACTATACCTGTGGCCCAATTTTGCTGAGTTCAATGGCAATAGTACCCACTATCTAAACGGACATGCCCCCGCCCTTGGCGCATCGTTCCCAAGACTGTCGAGAGGAGAATACAGCGACGTAAGACCTGCGGCCCATCACCACCGCTCTCACTCCGTAATCCTAGGCGACCCAATTCCACAACATCAGTACAGGAATTGTGAATATGTCTGACCGGGCAACCTTGGTGATTAAACAGAAATCGCCACAGGGTTTCATTGTTGATATTTTGATTGGCAATTGTGGTTTCGTTCTTCCCTTGGTCATTGGCTAAATCAATCTTCACCCCTGGGGCTAATTGCTCCCACTGTTGGGGATCATCCCAAATTGCCATCAGAGTCGCATCATCAGGATCAGCAGGATGGGCAGCAAATTCAACGCGGCTGGCCCCCTGGCGGATGCTCACTTGCCAGGCCACATGGCGATGTTTAGCCGTTTCGCGGGTGGATTTGAGCGTGCGGAAAAGGCGATCGCTCGATTGTACCAACCGTTGCCGATCTAAAAAACCCTGCCAGGTTGTCACCGCAATCCCCCCCAAAATGCCGATAATCACAATCACGATCAACATTTCCACCAGGGTAAACCCCTGTTCCCGTCGCCCATCCTTGAAAACACCCATAGTTGCACCCCTGACCCCGATCAAAAAAAACCCGTCGCATCAATCCACAGGATCAGCAACAACAACCCCAAATTGAATCCCATAACCCCATTCAGGGTGCTGGGCCGCGAGACGGTGGGCCATTTCTGGCTCGCCGATGCGGCAGAGTTCCCTTAATTGATCATATCCCTCTAGTCGGGCCTGATCTTGGAGGACTTGACGGAGGCGATCGCGCTCCTGATCCGTCAATTGCCGCCGACCCCATTGGGTCGGGTCAATCAATCCTAAAGACTCCATCAACCGCCCTCCCCTGTTGACAACCTAGCCCACCGCCATTGGCGACCCCGAGGGGCTGACCCTGGGCATTGCAAAAAATTAATCATGGCAAGGAAAAGTTAGCAAGTTTCCCCACAGGGGATTTGTTTCCAAGGATACAACTTACCGCCGGAATTGGCCCCCGGAGGGTGGCGATACCGAACCGTTGCCCCATCCACCAGATTGATCCATCGGGCAGAGAAAATGTTAAGTTAAGTTTGCAATATTTTTAGATTTGATAAGGCGCAGTTATGAGCTTTGAACTTCCTGAATCTGTGAAAGTCTATTCCCAATTTTTCCACCCGATCATGATGTGGGCGCTCCTAGGACTTTCGGTTTATGCCTTCTACCTCGGTTCCCAAAGCCGGAAAACCCGTAAAGCCGACAAAGAAACTCGCAAGGAATTGGTGGGAAAAAACTTTGCCAATCGTCATTATCGGATTGGGGCAATCCTCCTGGGGTTGATGGTCTCCGGCAGTATGGGAGGCATGGCAATTACCTACATCAACAACGGCAAGCTGTTTGTCGGCCCCCATCTACTCGTGGGGTTGGCAATGACGGCCCTAATTGCGATCGCCGCCGCCCTCGTGCCCTTTATGCAAAAGGGCAACGCCATCGCCCGCGCCACCCATATTTCCCTGAATATTGTCCTTCTGGGGCTATTTGGTTGGCAGGCGATTACCGGCATGGATATTGTCAACCGGATCCTCAGCAACTTCTAGTCAGATTCTGAAGTGGTGTGGATCAGTTGGCGCGATCGCTTCGGGGGTAATGGCAGCCCGAGGCGATCGTGGAAATCCTTCTGGACCGTGTAGGTGAGCCGGGGGGAGATTTGCCGGACAATTTGGGTGAGAAGGCGATCGCCCGTCTTTTGGATCAAGTCCTGGGGTAACTTGTGGATAAAGGCAGGAAAATCAATCATCACCTTCAGGGAAAGATGCCATTCCACCTTCGTCAGCAGCGGCGCAATGGCGGGATCGACGGGCCAACGCAGTTGCGGCGGCTCCACCTCCGCCAGCGTCATGATGGCGCGATAATCCACCGCATAACCAGGGGGGTCATAATCCGGCACTGCCACACTGTACATATCGTAAATACCATCCTGGGGCGGAGCCAGCACCACCCCCATCTTCGGCTCCACCTCATAACCAAAGGCCCCAAAATGGCCAATGGTCAGCACATAGCCATTGTCCCCTAGGGGTTCCGCTGTCATTGGCTCGGCACAGCGGCGAAACCAACCTTCATGGGCATTGAGATAATCCGCCACCGTGTGGGGATCACTGTACATATCCATGCCACCCCGAAAGGCGGTCGTAAAGGCAAAGGCCATCGTTTCATCACTTTCCTCCTCCGATTCCGTCTGTTTAGCGATTTGTTCCTCCACACCATGGGAAAAATCTTGAGCGGGTTCACGGGGTGGCTCTGGATAATGGGAATGCATGGGAATACCTGATGTGCCGAACTGCTTCTTTATTTAATCCTAGTCCTTTATTTCGGTTTGTAACTGTAGGGAGAATCACGTCATGAAAGCATTTGTTGCCGGCGCAACCGGTCGCACTGGTCGCCAGATTGTTGAGGTGTTAACCGCCAAGGGGATTGAAGTGAAGGCTCTGGTGCGCGATCGCGCCAAGGCCGAAGCCGCTCTCCCCAGTTCTGTTGAGCTCATCCTCGGGGATGTTTGTCAGCCCAACCCCTGGCAAAATACCCTGGGGGATTGCGATGTGGTCTTCTGTGCTACGGGAGCCACCCCTTCCCTCGACTTCACTGAACCCTACCGGGTCGATTACGAAGGCACGAAAAATCTCGTCGATGCGGCCCAACTCCATCGCGTCGAGCGGTTTATTTTTGTCTCTTCCCTCTGTGTTTCGGAATTTTTCCACCCCTTGAACCTGTTTTGGCTCGTGCTCTACTGGAAAAAGCAGGCGGAAAAGTACCTGCAAGGCAGTGGCCTTAACTATACGATTGTGCGGCCAGGGGGGTTAGTGGATAGCCAGAGTAATGATGGCATCGTCGTCGCTGGTGCAGACAAGCTGTTTGAAGGGCGCATTTCTCGCCGTCAAGTGGGCGAAATTGCCGTCGAATCCCTATTTCATGAGGTTACAGGGTCGAAAATCCTCGAAGTGGTGGCCAAGCCAGAGGTGGCCCCTCAGGATTGGGGGGACTTGTTTGCCTCGGTAGCCTAGGGGCATACCCTGACGCCATGGCTCTACCGCAGGCGGTAGAGTCGGGCGGAGCGGGAGGGGCAACGCGGGCAAACTGGATGCCATGGCGGGCGATGGCCCTGGTAATTGTAACTTTTTTTATATTTTTTTAATGATTTATGTCAAGATCCAGAACTTTTTGCAATAATCCGTTACGAATTTCGGTGTTACGGCCTAGAGTGGAAAGCTCAAGTGGCGAAACAGTGCCACCTCTCAATACCTTTGCGATCGCCCCCTAAATCATTTTGGATGCTCAACTGTCGATTTGTATTTACGCAAAAACCGAGTCCCTTGTTCAGTCCCTCTCTGAACGGTTGGGGGGCGATCGCTACATTTGCCATCCCTTTACGGAGCAAGAACCCTTTTTAAGCTTCATCGAAAAAAATAAAGGCGATATTGACTGTCTCGTCTTGCAAAACACCGAGCAGGAGCTGGGGTTACTCAATCCCCTCTATGCCCAAGGAACCCTGTTGCCCATCGTGATTATCGAACCCCGACAATCCCGCAATGTGGCGATCAGGGAAAGTCTCGACGCTACCGCCGCCGCCACTCCCTACCACTACCACACCGGGGAAGTCTGGCTCCTCACCCCCCAACTGGAGCAAATTACCACCGCCATCGATCGCGCCATCTCCAAATTTTTACAACTCGCCCCCACCTT
>RECT01000468.1 GCA_007693875.1 Spirulina sp. DLM2.Bin59 | reverse complement strand
ACGAGGGAAGGTGTGCCGCCGCCGAAAAATACTGTCGTTAAAGGGTGTGGGGGGTGGCGTTGGGCCGTGAGGTGGATTTCCTGGTTTAGGAATTCCAAATAGGCAGGAATACTCGGGGAATCGCCCCGATCGCCCACAACAGCGATGGGGAAATCACAGTAAAAACACCGCCGCCGACAAAAGGGGAGATGAACATAAGCGGAGGCGATCGCTAAATCCTTCTCCCCCAAAGAGGAACCTGCGATCTGGCTCCCCTGCTCCCTTCCTGGGAGCAGGGGCGGGGGGGATGAGGGCCGACTGTCCAAATTGAGATACTCCCACTGTTCTTGTCCAGAAAACCGAATCAAGCCAGCCTCGCTGGCTCCGATATAATGGGTAGAGTTCAGCCACAAGGCTAACGTTAAATTACCCAATTTTGGGGATCATCATCATGATAGATGCCGTCATTATCAGCATATTTGTTTTGGCCCTGGCTGGGGTTGGTTACGAGGCGATCGACATTGTACCCCCCGATGTGTTACAGCAAGTCACCAACATCGAAGCCGTGCGGCTGATCATCGCCAGTTTTGGGGCGATCGTCGGTTTAGCCGTGGGGTTAACCGCCCAAACCACCTACCGCCGCCTTGAAAACAGGGTGCGCCAAATGCCCATCGAAGTCATCCTCACCCGCGCCGTGGGTTGGGTGATTGGGCTGCTCCTGGCCAACCTGATGCTGGCTCCCATCTTTCTTTTGCCGATTCCCCAAGAGGTGAGCCTCGTTAAACCGATGTTAGCGGTGTTGGTGAGTGTGATGTTTTCGTTCCTCGGGGTGACGTTAGCCGATACCCATGGCCGCACGTTTTTAAGGCTGATCAACCCCAATAGTATTGAAAGCCTCCTGGTGGCCGAGGGAACGCTGCGGCCTGCGATTACCAAAATCCTTGACACCAGTTGCATCATTGACGGTCGCATTGAAGAACTGTTAAACACCGGATTTATTGAAGGGCAAATTCTCATCCCCCAATTTGTCCTCCAAGAGTTGCAACTCTTAGCCGACAGTTCCAATGATCAAAAACGGATGCGAGGCCGGCGGGGTTTGGATATTCTCAAGCGGATGCAAACCGCTTTCCCGGAAAAAATCCTGATTAATCCCACGGATTACGACGATATCAACACCGTTGATGCCAAGTTGGTGCGGTTTTCCCAGGACATTAACGGCACATTGTTAACCAATGATTACAACCTCAGTAAGGTGGCAAATCTGCAAAAGGTGGCGGTCTTAAATGTTAATGATCTCGCGAAGGCAATCCGTCCCATTTACATTCCTGGCGATACCATTGATCTCAAAATTCTCAAGCAAGGCAAGGAACCGGAGCAGGGCGTGGGTTATTTGGCCGATGGCACGATGGTAGTCGTGGAGGAGGGCTATGAGCATCTGGGCGATGAGTTGCCGGTGGTGGTAACTTCTGCACTGCAAACCTCGGCGGGGCGGATGATTTTCGCCAAACCCCAAGCCTCAGTCACGGCTTAGACGGCGCATAAATCCGCCTCAAATGGTGCGTCAGGTCAAACTTGATTCCCAATTGCACAATTAATCCGGTCTGACGCACCCTATCCTTCAATTTCGTAGGGTAGGGTGCGTTAGATCATTAACCCTTGATAAAGATGGCCATTTGCAGCACTGACGCACCATTTTTTTTGGGTTTGCGGGTACACTATCGCGCATCGCCTTCCTGTTGTTCATATTGAGGCATAGCAGGGATGCGATAATTGCGGCGATAAAGTAGTTCAAGTTGGCCGCCAGCGGTTTGGATCAAAATCGTTTGGCGACGGGCCAGGCCCCGAAATAGGTTGGCAAACAGGAGAGTAACAATGGCAATGATCAGGCCGGCAGCGGTGGAGATCAGAGCTTCAGCGATACCCCTTGTTACCCCGGCGGTTTGAAAGAGGGTTTGTGCCCCTAGGTTGAGGTTTACAAAGGTGCGCATTAATCCCAAAATTGTCCCCAATAATCCCAGGAGGGGAGAGGCGGTGATGATCGTTTCAAAGACGGTGTTAAAACGTTTGAGGATGGGGAGTTCCCCTTGGGCAGCGGTTTCAAGGGCCAGGGAGAATTCCGCTGGGGTGGGTTCGGGGAGGATGAGGGCGGCGAGGAAGATGCGGGCAATGGGGAGGTTAGGCTTGGTTTTGAGGTAGGCGATCGCCCCTTGGGGATCTTCCCGATAGGCAGCCAGGACGGTCATCATAAACCGCCGCTGCTGTTGATGAACGCGCCACCAAAACAGCAACCTTTCGCCAATCAGCACCACGGCAATCATGGAAAAAGCGAACAGGGGTAGGATCGTGATACCACCTAGGGTCAAAATGGTATTCAACAGCTTTAGCTCCGGCAATTCAGATGCAACATCTTCAGAATTATACTCTGAGAGTGAGAGTAGGTTAAGAGACAGACCATGAGGGGGTCAAGTTTTCATCAATATGAAAAAGGCTATCACATTGTCTGGAGCTATGATCCCCATCAGTCTCCATTGAAATAGGAAAAGTGGGATCGTTAGACCATGAATTTCTAGATTACTGAGTCTCAGTCTGACTTGATTGTTGTAAAATTAGTGCGTTCATTCGTTCAAATTCAATTGCATTATGTGATATGACTGCTAAAAAAATAGTGGAAATCCAATATAAAAATTTCTTGTTGGTGAGTGAAAAAATAACATCAATATCTGGAATATTCGATGATTCTATATTTCTTTGACTATTCATATAGTGAAAGAAACGATTTCTAATCGTAATTAAAAAACTACCAACCTCTGTATATTTTATAGAAAGAACCCTTGGCTCAAGAGTTGAGTCTGCAATCATTTCTGATTTACACAAACCAAACAAGAGTTTATATGTATTACTTTGCTCACTTTCAGTATTTAAAGAAATTTCAAAATCTACAGATGATTCACGAATTGGATCATCTTTATATACCGTATCTATAAACTTTTTAAAGAAACCCAGTTCACCAGCATCTTTTGTCATTAATCTCTTTAAAAAATTAAATGTCTCTTTAAAATCGTCTGTCTTTGATACATAAATAAGAGGTAATGCATATGAAATATGTTCTAGTACTCTGTACAAAAAGATGAATGCACTTAAATATGCTTCTTTTTTTTGATAATAAAAAAAGTATGATAGCTCACTAAGAATATTTTTATAAAATGACCGATTACTAAATCTTTGGGAGTTTAAAAAATCTGAAAGCTGCTCTACACCATAGCCTTCAGCAATCAACTTAGGAAAATTTCTATCCCAATATTGGGAGTATCCCTGTAAGTCGGCTAAAAAATAATTTTCCTTTTGAGATATTTTTTTTGATGAATGTTTATGCTCTAATGTTATGGCTCCACTAAGAAGACGAATAATTAAAAGCATCTCTGGATCATGATTTCCGCTAATTTTGAGTTTCTCTGGAATTCTGAGCAATGTCCTATTTGGGAAACATTCTGAGTATGAGAAAGGAAATTCTGAAACCATTTATGATGTAAACTCCATAAAATACTCGGCAAGATCATCTCCATCTTTTTCTAAAAGGTTGGCATAGCTTTTAATAAATTCACAAGAAAGTTGCCTTCTGTATTTTCCTAAATTAACCTTGGAAGGATTTATTGCATCAAAGCCTTCCTCAAATAACTTTAATGAATCAGAAAAAGTTTTTGGATTAACATTTTTTAAATCATCATAAGACTGCTTAATACCAACACAAAAGCCAATTAAGTTATTATTGATCTTAAACCAACTTTTGCAAAAATCGTCAAAACTAAGTTTGTCTACCAAATTAATGACATCCTCAAACTTCAGGCTGTTATTTGTATTTCTAGCATCGAGTACTCGACTAACCAAGATTTCATCCATTTTCTCATTGATTATTTTGTCATTTTCATTGTTCACATTGTTAGTCAAAAAAGCTAAATATCCTCTGGATATATCCCCAAGATTGAATGCTCCTCTTATGATTTTGTCGGCACGTTCTTTTTCTGTTTGAACTGAAATACATTTCAGTTCACTGAAATCGAACATCTCAGCCGTTAATATTTCTATCTGATGCCGAGGAGTCATAGGTTTCTGACCATTATTCAGAGTAATCATTCTATATAAAAGTTTGTCCTGATTTGTAGCTACTATAATATTCACATAAGCTACTCTGCTATCGTCAAATCCATCCAGTTCAGATGCAGATCTTAACGTGTTTAGACGCTGCATCCCATCTAGAATATATCCATAATCAATATGATCATTTACATATTTTTCAAAATTCCCAACATCTGAAAGATTAGTTTCTTTTTTATCAATGAATGCCACTGTTATTGGAGGCATTATGCAGCCTTCAATTAGATCTACTTTTAGCCGCTTATAAAATTTCTTATCTTGAAGCTTACGTTGTGCCTCAAGTCTATTAATCAATGGGTACAATTTCTCTAACGCTACCTTGTAAGTAGTTTTTCCCATAGAGACATAGCTACCGATTACCTCATCATAATCAGATGTAAATATTTCGATTCCTTTGATCATACCTCATACCTTTTATAAGTTTTTATAACTAATCTCTGGATCTGCATGGTCAAATTTTACCCGAACTATAACCTACCACAAGGGGGATGTGTCAAGCACTTGCCATTTACTCCCCCAACTTGAAAATTTTGACGGACTATTTTTATTCGAGGGAGGGGAAGCGTTGGAGGCCGAAGGGGTCGATTTTGAGGGCGACCTTGGTGCTGATCGCCAGGGGATGGTGGGTGATGGTGCGGACTTTCAGGGTTGTGCCGCTGGGGAGTTGCACTTGATAGGATTGTTCCCGACCGAGGAATTGGCGATCGCTCACCACCCCCAACCCTTCAGGATCGGGAAGCAGTTCAATCTGTTCCTGGCGAATCATTAAATCCGCCTCGGAGCCGTCCCATTCTCCCTCCAGGGCAAAGGCTCCCACTTCTGTCACCCATAAATCCCCCTGCCGCCGGGCCGGGATTAAATTCCCCTGGGTGACAAATTCCGCCACAAACCGCGATCGCGGCTCATAGTACACCGTTTCGGGGCGATCTAACTGCTCCAATCTTCCCCCCTGCATCACCCCCACCCCGTCAGAAATGGCCAGGGCTTCTTCTTGATCATGGGTGACGAACACCGCTGATGTGCCTGCGGCTTTGAGGATGCGCCGCAATTCTTGGCGGAGGTGCGATCGCACCTGGACATCTAAATTGCTCAGGGGTTCATCCAACAACACCAAGGCCGGCCGAGGGGCCAAGGCCCGGGCTAAGGCCACCCGTTGCTGTTGGCCGCCAGATAGTTGATAGGGGTAACGGCGACCTAGGCCCTCCAAGCCAACGAGGTGCAACACTGCCCCGATGCGCTCCTTGGTGGTGGCCGTCAACTTGCCGCTATTTTGTAACCCAAAGGCAATATTTTCCGCCACCGTTAAATGGGGAAAGAGGGCATAGTCCTGAAACACCATCCCCACCCCCCGCTGTTCCGGGGGGACATCCTGACCCTCACCGCTGACGGTTTGGCCATTAATGGCGATCGCCCCCTGATCGGGATCTTCAAACCCCGCAATCAACCGCAGCAATGTGGTTTTGCCACATCCTGACGGCCCCAACAATGTCAGAATATCGCCATCGTACAATTGGAGGGAAACCTCTCGTACTGCGGGTTGGGGGGTATTGGCAAACTGTTTGGTCAGTTTGGAGATTGCCAGGGTGGGTGCAGCCATAGAACCGTTAAAGATGATGATCAGATTGGAGCTAATCCCATTAAGAAATTTAGCAGGGAGTCGCTGAATCGCAAGGGATGTATAGTATGATTCTAGAGGAATTATTGCAAGTCATTTGCATTAAAATTATCGAAAGCCCCTGGAGTGTAGGCCGCCCTTGTCTAGTTTTTCCTTTTCCCGACCCACCCATAAAGCCCTTGACTGGATTGCTCACCTCATTTCCCGTGCTGGGCTAAATAGTAGTTGGACGTTGACCGTGGGGGCGATCGCCCTGATCATTTCCCTCCCTGTTCTAGTAGTCCTCAGCCGCATTTTTCAAGACTCCGGCGAGATCTGGCAGCATCTTGTTGCCACAGTTTTGCAGGATTATATCAGCCACTCTCTAATCCTGATGGTGGGGGTGGGAATGGGGGTTTTAATCCTCGGAACGGGAACCGCTTGGCTCGTGACCATGTGCCGCTTTCCCGGTAGCCGTCATTTGGAATGGCTGCTGTTGCTCCCCTTGGCGGCCCCCTCCTATCTCCTCGCCTATGTTTATACGGAACTGCTGGAATATTACGGGCCGATTCAAACCTGGCTCCGGGCCCAATTCGGTTGGGGCAGTATGCAGGACTATTGGTTTCCCCCAGTGCGATCGATGGGGGGGGCGATCGCCCTTCTCGTCCTTGTCCTTTATCCCTACGTTTACCTCCTGGCCAGGGTGGCTTTTTTAGAGCAATGCACCTGTACCCTCGAAGCCAGTCGCTCCCTGGGTTGTAACCCCTGGCGGAGTTTTTGGCGGGTGGCGTTGCCCCTGGCCCGGCCCTCTCTAGCTGCCGGGTTAGCCCTGGCCCTGATGGAGACGCTTAATGATTTTGGGACGGTGGAATTTTTTGGGATTAGTACGTTTACGACGGGGATTTATCGCACCTGGTTGGGGATGGGGGAACGGGATGCAGCGGCCCAACTGGCGGCGGTGTTGCTGTTGTTTATTTTGGTGTTAATTGTCCTTGAGCGGTGGTCGCGGCGCAAAGCCAAGTATTATCAAGCCGCTGCCCATGCCAAGCCCTTTCAACCCTATGTTTTGCAGGGAGGCCGGGCAGCGGGGGCGTTCCTGCTCTGTGGATTGCCGGTGGTGCTGGGTTGCCTTTTACCTTTGGGGTTGTTGCTACAAATGGCGATCGCCCATTGGGAACGCAGCGTTAACGTCGCCTTTTGGCAACTCTCCACCCACAGCTTCATTCTCTCCACAATTACCGCCCTGTTGGGGGTGATTTTGGCCCTGGTGATGGCCTATGGGCAACGGTTGCGGCGCAGTTGGGGGATGACGGTATCGGTGCGCTTGGCGGCCATGGGCTACGCTGTGCCGGGGTCGGTGATTGCGGTGGGGACGATGATCCCCATGGGTCAGGTGGACAATGCCATTGATAGTTGGATGCGATCGCAGTTCAATATTTCCACCGGCCTGCTCCTCAGCGGCACAATCACCGCCCTGGTGTTTGCCTATTTAGTGCGGTTCCTCGCTGTCTCCTTCCACACCATAGAATCGAGCCTCGGTAAAATTCAGCCCAACCTCGATGAAGCGGCCCGTAGTTTGGGCCATAGTCCCCTCTCCACATTGAGGAAGGTTCACGTTCCCCTGTTGCAAAGTGGATTGCTAACGGCAGCAATGTTGATTTTTGTCGATGTGATGAAGGAATTGCCGGCAACGTTGGTGATTCGCCCCTTTAACTTTGACACCTTGGCGGTGCGGGTCTATCAGTACGCCTCCGATGAGCGGTTGATTGAGGCGGCGGCTCCAGCGTTGGCAATTTTATTGGTGGGGATGGTGCCGGTGATGTTGCTGAGTTGGCAAATTGCGCGATCGCGCCAATGCTAATCCCCTGTTAATCCGGCACGCTTTAGGGGCGAAAAGTTTTAAATTTTTCGCCCCCAGCGTATTTTGAGATTGGCCTAGAATGGGGGGAAGTCGGGGCGATCGCCCCCAGGAGGAACCATGGCTGAAAGCTACACGCACATTTCAATCATTTTGGATCGCACCGGTTCGATGGATACGATTCAGGATGATGTAATTGGGGGGTTTAATCAGTTTCTGACCAGTCAGCAGGAGGAAACCGCACGGGCAACGCTGACCTTGGTGCAATTTGATAGTCAAGACCCCTATGAGGTGATTTATCAATTTGCCCCCATTGATCAAGTGGCCCCCTTAAGTCACGAAACCTATGTGCCGCGAGCTTCAACGCCGTTGCTCGATGCCATCGGTCGGGGCATTATTGATTTAGCCCATCGTTTGGCCACGATGCCAGCGGGGGAAAAGCCCGACCAAGTGGTATTTGTGATTATCACCGATGGCCAGGAGAATAGTAGCCGCGAGTTCAAGAAAGCCCAGGTGATGAAACTGTTGGCGGAAAAGCAGGAGCAGGACAAATGGCAGTTTGTCTTTTTAAGTGCTGATTTAACCGCCCTGGATGATGCGATGGATTATGGTTTTCAAGCCCCGGCGGCCATGAGTTTTGATAAGGATGCCCAAGGGACAGCGGCGGTTTTTGAGTCTCTCGCCAAGAATGTGAGGAGTTATCGCGCCCAAAAAGCCGAGTCTTTGGCCTTTGACGAAGAGGATCGAGCACAGCAGCGCAGTGAAAAGGCGCGAAAACAAGATCCTGAAGATTGATCCCCTCGCCCTCAGTCCCTCCCCCAAAATTGGGAGAGGGACTTGGAAACTACGATGGGACAATGGGCAGGGGCGAAAATTTTTCGCCCCTGGGAGAGCCTTTCGCCGCAATCGTTAACGTTCGCCGATTTGGACTTTAACCACGCGGTTAACTGCTTCATCCACCTTCGGCAAATGGAGCGTTAACACCCCATCTTGAAAGTCAGCGGTGACTTTGTCATTTTGCACCGCCACCGGGAGCGAAATCACCCGTTTAAACTGACCATAGCGGAATTCAGAATGGTAAATTCCTTTTTCTTCGTCTTGGTTTTCGGTGTGATATTCGCCGCTAATCGAAACCAGATCCCGCGTTACACTGATATCCACATCTTGAGCGGTAATCCCCGGCAGTTGCGCCCGTAAGATCAATTTGTCTTCTGCATCTTTGAGTTCAACGGCCGGTTTCCAGAGGGCAGCTTCGGCAAGACCATTATTAGCCACTTCCTCAAAAAGGTGATCCATTTGCCGACGCAGGGTATCAATTTCAGAGAAGGGTTGCCAACGAATGAGAGCCATAATTCAAACCTCCAAGAAATGCGTTGCAATCTTTGCTTGACAATTACATCTTCTCGGATTTTGGGGGAGATTGCAGTGGCAAACACCGAATCTCAAAGGGCAAAAAACCGTAATGGGGTGGGGGTGTAGTGGATGGGGCCGCCATGGGTAGAGCTTGATCAGGGCAGTGCCTTGGAGGGCGATCGCCCCAGGGAGTGATTAAAATGGGGAGGCATTCGCCCATTCCCCATCCCTTTGATTAATCCATGTGCCGTAACTTTAACGTCTGCTTGAGTCCCGTTAAGATCGAATACCTCTTTTTCACCAAAGATCCCGCCACCGGGGCCTATGCCCTCCGCCCCAAGGATGTCATCCAAGCAGACCTCCACGATCGCACCCATTACGCCACAGCCCTTGCTGAAGACTGCTCGAAACGCAGCACCAAAGCCGGTTATGATGCGGCGGGGATGGCGATCGGCACGATTCCCCTCGCCCAGATCCTCAACAACCTCGAAGGTAGCGAACGGGGTTCCCTCTCCCATGGGGAAATGATTGAATTGGCGGGAAAAATTAAAGCTGCTGCTCAAACTCAGGTGAAAATTTCCCGCGATGGGGGGGATCTGCTCAAAACCTGGGATACACTCCTCGATCGCGTCCAACTAGAGCGGGGCGAATTCCTCACCAACTGGGAAACCCATGTGCGCCAAGCCTCCCAGGGGGATATGTATTCGGAAAGCAACGCCCACCCCCACCAGGAAAATTGGGGGCGATCGCACCTGCGGATCTATCAACTCAGCCCCCAGGGGGAACTGTTTTTCACGGAACCGGAAAATGATCTCGGCCCCTCGATTTTCTCCGATACCCACAACGGCGATATCAACGACGCAGCCCGCTATAAACGGTTCTTGGGTTATGAGGGGTTTAAATTCGCCTCTAACTCCGATTCCTGCGTGGAGCCGGCCCTAAAACGCTTCCTCTACGAACATCTCCGGGCTAACCAATTGGCCGGCGCACTCCACCGCCTCGCCTATATTGACCCCGATTATTTGGGGGATGATCCAACGCTGTACCGCCGCGAGGTGGATAGTGATGGCAAGGTGGGGGGCTATGATTTGGGGCGGGAATTGGCCCAGGAATGGGTAGATGTGAAATTGAGCGGTCAGGCGATCCGCGACAGCGCACCCATCGCCTTTGGCCAGGGGGGGCGGATCCTGGCGGAATTTACTCAACAGGGGTTTTTACGGGATGATAGCCAATCAGAAGCCAGCGAAAAAATTGCTCAACTCTTGGAATTAGCGGCGATTATGGCCGCTGCGGGGGCGGAACAGGTGACGATCTCCGCCGCCTTAGTGGCCCGGATCTTTGAATATTCCGATCCGAAAAATAAATTCACGTTCCAATCCTTTACCCCCTTGGGACAGCCCAGTTATGGCCTCTTGGGGGGGGGAACCTATACGATGCTGCGGGGCGGTACGGAGCGGGGCGGCGAAGAAGGGGGGGAATTGATTTTTTACCTCCCCAAGCCCTACGATCTGCGCAACTATAACCGGGTGGCCTTCCTGTCTGCTTCGGAGGAAAACGCCTTGAAGGAGCAGATGGTGCTGCTCAATGGGGAGGCGATCGCCGAAGGCCGCACGGAAGTGGCGGAAAAAACCATTCAAGAAATCACGTTTTTACAAAATATCCGCGCCACCGCCTATATCACCGAAGGCGTAGCCCCCATTTACGACGTGTTGCCGGGGGAAATTGTCGAAGTCACCGCCGATGGTCGGGTGCGGCTGTTTAATATCTATCGGGGCCAGGAAATTCCCCTGATCAGCGTCGAAAAACAAAAGCAAGCGGATAGTTATATCCATGCAGACATCCGCCAAGAACGCCTCGCCCCCCTCAAGGTGTTTAACATCCAATACCGGGATTTAGAGGATCGCCCGATTCCCTGCCCCTACAACAAATATGGGGAGGAAATTATCGTCATTCAGCCCCTGGCCTTGCAGAAAAATACTGAAAAGCTGTTTACCATCGGCCCCGATGGCGAGGTGAAGCTCCGCACCGGAGCCGATGGCATTGGCCTGGTGATGGCTACGGAGGATGAAACGATTCGCCACCAACGGATTCAGGATCTGCAACAGATCCTCACGGGGGCGGCGGGGACTTCGTTTTTAATCAATATGATTGCCGGGAATTTATCGCGGAAATTGGGGTTAAATACGTTGCCGGTGGTGAATCTGGATGGGTTTACGGGGTCGGATACGATCCCCACATCGGTGGGCCGGGATACCCTGTTCCTCGCTAACTCTAACTCTGGGGGAACCTCCGATACGATTAAACTCACCCACGAGTTAGCCAGCTTACCGGCGGCGATCGCCCGCATTGAGGCAGAAATTGCCCGCCGTGACCCCAATTTAGCAGAGGTGATCGTCGCCCAATCCCGGTTAGATGAACTCAAGCGCCTCGTTAAACCCGATACCGAAGCCAGCATCCGTCCGGTCGAATGGGACCACATCATCAACCTGCAGCAGCTCC
>RECT01000105.1 GCA_007693875.1 Spirulina sp. DLM2.Bin59 | reverse complement strand
CCCCAAGGCCAATGGCAAAATTATTGATGCTTTGTTGGGGGGCGATTGATGCTCTGTTGGGGGGCGATCGCTAGCACTTGGCGGAAATCACCCAACCATTCCTGCAAGCCAGAACCTTAGCCCACAAGAGATTCCCCCTTCTGCCTTCATCCTTCTGCCTTGGAGCGCCAGGGTGGCGTTTTTGGTGAAAGAGGATGAAGTCTCGGATGTAGTAGAGATAGGAGTTCTCGGTTTTGCGACTGAGATACCGAAAGCGGATGGCTTGGCGCACGAGATCGAGAAGTTTGAGCGGTTGAGGTACTTCCATGACCGGACTTGCGGGAAAAGACAACCAAAACGGGTGTTAGACCGTATGTGCGGTCTAACACCCATAATATCGGAGTTAGACCGCAGTAGCTTGACAACATCCCCCAGAGGTGAGTTACCCTGCAGTTGCGGTCTAATAAATAGTTAGCCTGCGTCGTTGTCTTGTCTTGGACGGGATGAGCAATTGAGAGGCTTTCGCTGACTTGACTGGTAGGGGGCGATCGCCTCACAGTGTCCGGTTGCCGAACCGTGGGCAGTCTGAGGTGGGTGAGTGTGCGATCGCCGCTAAAACTAGATCAATCAATAATTCGGTTTCAAGACGGGGAATCAAAACCGCTGGCGACACCTGGATCGTGAACTGCTGCCATTGGAGTTCGAGGTTATCTGCGGCGGGTGATTGGGAACGTTAGTCCGCTGGAGCAACTCGGCTAGGATTCGCTTAAGATTGATAGACTTAATAGGTATAGCGCCAGCTCAAAACATTGCAGGAGCAACTATGCCCATCGAATTGCACAACTTTACTTGGGAAGGTGTCCGTTTAGTACAAGTAGAAACCCAACCCCACCATATTGCTGGTGTGCTGTCCAACATTCGAGAGACTCTGAACAACTCAGATTGCGAGTGGGAAGACATTTACTCTGCTTACTACGACTCTGAGGGAGATGGCACTACTACTTTTTACGAAGGAGCGAGTGCGGAGGCTGGCAAGCCAGGAATATGGACGTATGTTGTTTATGATTGTGACCTGGGCAAAGAAGATGTAGTCACTAATCTAAATATTGACACTTTAGATCCAGCTTTGAAACTAAGACGCATTGTCGCAGAAGTGATAGATGCTACTACCATTAGCAGTCCAACTGGGCAAGTTCAGAAGTTAAGAGATATAGCTACAGAAAATGGCATTTCTCCTGAAGTATTGCTCTCCTCTAAAACTGAGTTTCAGCAGAGCCAGTCTAAACATAGCTTTAATGAGGCAGCAAGTTATGTACTAGAAAAAAATGCTGAACTATACCGACGTCTGGCATGATCCGCTATCTAACACTAGATGAAGTAATGAGTTTACATCGTCAGATACTCAAGCAATCAGAAGGAACAGCGGGAGTTCGAGATTTAGGTTCTCTGGAATCTGCCATAGCCCAATCTATGATGACGTTTGGGGGAGAAGATCTTTATCCAACGCTTGTTGATAAAGCTGCCGCTCTGGGATTTTCTTTGGTGATGAATCATCCTTTTGTTGATGGCAATAAAAGAACTGGACATGCGGCGATGGAAACTTTTCTAGTTATGAATGACTTGGAAATCTTTGCTCCAGTTGACGAGCAAGAGTTAGTAATTCTATCACTAGCAGCAGGTTCACTTGACCGAGAAGAATTTACAAAGTGGTTAGAGTCACGAGTTAAAGCGGTCTGACTTTGCCGTTATGCTGCTTAGTTCTTGGTGGGGGCGTAACTGGAAACCAGCGTGTGTGTTCTAGCTGAGGTTATACATGAACCTACAAAGTTTGAAATGGACAAAGAACATAAAGCCAAAGAATGAGGAGCCTTGGGCTTACCAACCTGTCAAGGTCGGAAACCTCTTTAAGCTAGCTTGGAAAGATGATGAAGGTAATGCCAACAAACCACAGCGAGGAGATCTGGTTCTGATTCGGGCACTGGTCTCCTAAAGTTGGATCACTGGTTTTTCGTTGACTGAAACCCTTGTACAGCAGACATTCCAAGAATCATCCTACTTTAACAAGCCAGTGCCCTGATTCGCCAAGTTGGTTACGTTACACATCTTGTAGAGATACTTGATTAAAAGTCAGAGCGTGAGAGATGGCAAGGTGATTTCAACATCTATCGAATTGGTAATGTTTTTGGAAACGATGCCCACTTTTCAACAACATTGGCAGGATTAGGGCGGTCTACCCGCTTTTCAAGAGCGCGTTCGGGCTATACTCAATCTGCCTGAGAGCAGCGATAATAGATAAGATGAGTATAAAGTTCTGAGTGGGGTAGCGATGACTGAGTTACTTGAGCGTGCGATCACCAGATTACAAGCCTTGCCTGAAAGCGAGCAGAACGTGATCGCTTCAATAATCCTGGATGAGATTGAGGATGAGCGACGTTGGGATGAAGCGTTTTCGAGTTCGCCAAATATTCTGGCAAAACTCGCAGCTTCTGCAATGGCTGAGTATCGTGCAGGTCAAACTCAAGAACTTGACCCAGAAACATTGTGAAATCGCGCACTACTAATGACTTCCGTAAATTGTTTGCGGATTTGCCCAAGCAGGTTCAAGAGCAAACCCGTGCTGCGTATCGTCAATTTAAGGCAGACCCAAGCTATCCAAGTCTGCGCTTCAAGAAGGTGCATCCGAGGTTGCCGATTTACTCTGCTCGTATTAGCAAAAGTTATCGAGCGATTGGGCAATTAGATGGAGATACAGTGATTTGGTTCTGGGTGGGTTCTCATGTAGAGTATGACAGGTTGCTAGAGCAAATGTAGCAACGCCGCAGAATGGGAATGTTATGTCGCGAGTCCTCGGTGGAGACGTGACCGAAAGTTTATCTGTTGGTATTCGGGGTTGAGTTAGCAGGAGATTGTTGGTGGGATATGCTTTGGGGTTGGTGGTTAGGGCAATTAGAGCCTGGAGCTTGGAATGTTTACTCTTATTCATCGTTGGGTTGAGGAAGCACGTCAGGGAATTAATCCAGCGGTAATTTGTCGGGTTCCATCGGGCTGGGTAGTGCTTGGCGATGTTCAGTTCTTGCAGGGGTATTCACTTTTGCTACCCGATCCAGTTGTGCCAAGTCTGAACGCTTTAACAATAGAGCAACGCATAATCTTCTTGCAAGACATGACGGTTTTGGGTGATGCTTTGCTTGAGGTTACTGGTGCAGTTCGGATCAACTACGAAATCTTGGGTAACAGTGAAGCGGCACTACATGCCCATGTGTTTCCCAGGTTCACAACCGAGCCAGAAGAGAAGCGGCGGAAGCCAGTATGGTTTTATGATTGGAACAGTGCGCCCCCGTTCGATCCCAAGCAGGATCAGCAATTGATGAGTAAAATTGCAGCGGCGATTAAGCAGTATCAGAAAATTCTCTAGGGATGACACTTACATTGATAGCGGGGCTGGGTGTTGGGGAGGGGATTGCTCCAAGGCAGAAGGATGAAGGCAGAAGGCAGAAAGGGGAATCTCTCGTGGGCTAAGGTTCTGCCTTGCATGCATGGTTGGGTGATTTCTGCCGTCGGGTACTAGCCGTTTTGAACAACAACCGTTACAATTATTAAGAAATGTAACAAACCTGAGATTGCCATGACCACGCCCCAACCCTCCGTCACCCCCACCGCCCAAGAACCCAAATTTGGCTTTAACGACTACTCCGAACGCCTCAACGGTCGCGCCGCCATGATTGGCTTTTCCCTAACCTTGCTCATTGAAGCCCTCACCGGTCAAGGGGTCTTAGCTTGGTTGGGTTTAACCTAAAGCCCTGTGCCACTGGGGGGCAAAACATTTTTTCCGGGGGGCAAGAACCCTTGCCCCCATGGCAGTGAGCCAGAAGGTGGCACAATACCCCAATGGCCCCATCCGACCCGTCCTCAGTTTCTGTTCGTTCAATCCCTGGTTTTATCATGCGCCCTGGCTCTCTGCTGGAAAAACTCTGTACCGCCCATCACGATACGGCTCAACCCATTAACCTAGGGGTTTATTACAAAAATACCCTAGTGGCCCTGTGCCACGCCCTAGAGGATTTTGTGCTGGAATCTGAGCACCCCCCCCTCCTGTTAGCAGCCTTTCAGCAGGGGAAATGGTATCTCCAAGAAACGGAACGGTATGGGGCGATCGCCCAACGTAGTCGCCAAATTGCCATCCTGGCCGCCGCCGGAGCCGGGTTTGATCAGCAGGCTTTGGCTCAGGACAATATTGCCCTGGTGGAATTGACTGCCGATGATCCCGTTGCCGAGGAATGGCATTTGATCATCCTGTCCCCCAGCTATAGCGCCATGGTGCTGTGCCAAGAGCTTTCCGCCACCGACTACGGCAAAACCGGACAGCCCCAAAACGATTTAGAGCGAAAATTCTACGGTTTTTGGACGTTTGAGCCGGAGTTAGTTCAGGAAACGGTTTTGCTCACCATTGACCATATTCGCGGCTATGATGCCCCCCTGGCAGAGCGGTTAATGGGGGAATTCACCGCCATGCAGGCCCATTTTGGCCAATGCCAACGGGACGACCTCAATACGGTGGTGATTAATGTGGTGCGATCGCTCCAGGCCAGCCAAAGCCATGATGAGAATCAGCCCTTGAGCGATAACCTGCTTTCTAACGAAATGCAGGCTTTTCTGCGTATGGCCCAACTCATCGACCAAGCCGACGTTACCAACCCCAACGCCGCCAGCGAAGTCGCCACCCTTGCCGAAACCCTGGGGCAACTCCTCGACCTCCCCGCCTGGCAAATCAAACGCCTCCGCCTCGCGGGCCTGCTCCATCGCCTCGCCCCCCTCACCAATACGACCCAATGGGCCGACCTCCAAACCGATACCCAACGGGAAATGCTCGCTAAACAGGGGATTTTACCCAAGGCCTCAGTGATGCGGGTGATGCCCCAATTACAGGCGATCGGTGAAATCGTCTCTCACCAAAGTGAAGCCTGGGACGGTTCCGGTCGCCCCGACGGTTTAGCCTATGATGCCATCCCCTTAGAATCCCGGATTCTCAGCCTCGTGGCCCAGTTTCAGCACTTGGTTCACCACTACAGTAAGGCCGAAGCCAATCCCCTTGCCCCAGCCCTGAGGGATTGCCAAGCCCAAGCGGGCAAACAATTTGATCCTAAACTAGTGGAAACTTTGGGGTTATTGGTTTTAGGTCTACAACAGGGGATGAGCCTAGAATCCCCATCGTTGAAAATCGCCTCTGGAATTTGGCTTTTGGATGAGGAATAAGTAGGGAGTGGGAAGTAGGGAGTAAGAGAGAGAAAAAAGGGTATTCTTCTCTCTGTCCATTTCTCCGATGGAATCCGATTGATCAGATCGTGCAGTTGATGTAGGGGCGAAAATTTTTTCGTCCCTACGGCTATTAATACCCGCAACCAGCTTTCATCTCACTTCCTACTCCTCCCACAGAAGGGGTTTGTGATATAACGATACATCTAAACCCCTTCTGTCTATGGTTCACATTAAGCGCGTTGAACTGTCCCACTTCAAATCCTTTGGCGGCACCACCTCTGTGCCTTTTTTGAATGGGTTTACCGTCGTCTCTGGCCCCAATGGGTCGGGGAAGTCGAATATTCTCGATGCGCTGCTGTTTTGTTTGGGGTTGGCCAGTTCTAAGGGGATGCGGGCGGAACGGCTACCGGATTTGGTGAACCATAATCAGCAAAATAGCAAGACCACCACCGAGGTGAGCGTTACCGTGACGTTTGATCTTGGGGACTGGCAAGATCCCGATCATTTTGGTGAGGCGGAGACAGCGGCGGAAAAAGCGGAGACGGCGGCGGCGTTGGGGGATTTAACCCCAGAATGGACGGTGACACGGCGGCTCCGGGTGACGAAAAGCGGTAGCTATTCCTCACAATATTTTATCAACGACGAACCCTGTAACGCCACGGATTTGCATGAGCAATTGCGGCGGTTGCGCATCTATCCCGAAGGGTACAACATTGTGCTGCAAGGGGATGTCACCCGGATTATTACGATGAATGGCCGGGAGCGGCGGCAAATTATTGACGAATTGGCCGGGGTGGCTGAATTCGATCGCAAGATTGATCAAGTCCGCTCCACCCTGGAGGAGGTGCGGGAGCGGGAGGAGCGGTTTCGGATCATTGAAACGGAACTACAGCGGGGTTTGGCAAAATTGGCGGGCGATCGCCGCAAAGCTGAACAATACCAAGCCCTGCGCCAACAGATTCAGGAATGGCAACAGTGGGAACAGGTACTAACCGCCCGCTCCCTTCAGCAACAATTGCAAGCCCAAGCCCAGGCCTATCAACGGGGGGTTGCCCAATTGGCCCAAGGGGAACAACAGTTGGCCACCCTAGCGGCGGATCTGGAAACTACCCAGCGGGAAAGCGATCGCCTCCAACAGCAAGTCCAAGCCCTCGGTGAAGAGGAACACATTGCCCTCAATAGCCAACTCACCACCCACCGCCTCCAAGCCCAACAGGCGGAACAGGAAGCCGCCAAACTCACTCAGACCCTCACCGCCAGCCGCCAGGAGGAGCAACAACTCAGCCTCGAAATTGCCGAATTGCAACAGCGGTTTGCCGAAATCAACCAAACCCAGGCCCACCTGGAAGGGGAACCCCTACAACAACAGCAACAGGCCCTCACTATGGCTCAGGAGGAACTGAACCAATTGCGGGCTAGGGGGGAGGCGATCGCCGCCCAATCCCAAGCTTGGGTACAGCAACAAACCGCCCTCACCCAACAGATCACCGCCCTGCAAAACACCCTTAACCCCCAACGCACCGAACAGGCCCAACTCAGCGAACGCCTCGCCCGCGCCCAACAAACCTCAGGGGAACAGGAAGCCCAACGCCTCGCCATTGTTGCTGAATTGGCCCAATTGGGGGAATCCCCCCCCGATCTCGCTCCCCTGGAAGCCCGCATTCAAGAACTGGCGGGCCACTATGCCCAAACCGAAGCAGAATTGAAACTCACTGAAGAGACGCAAACCCGATTACAGAACGAACAGCGCGATCACACCCGCCAACTGGACAAGCTCGAAGCCAAGGCCAACGCCCAAAAAGAGGCCCAGGGAACCTATGCCAGCCAGGTGATCCTGGGGGCTAATTTGCCCGGTGTCTGTGGCCTTGTTGCCCAATTGGGCCAGGTGGAACCCGCCTACCATGTTGCCCTTGAAACCGCAGCGGGGGGAAGGTTGGGGAATATCGTCGTTGAGGATGATCAGGTGGCGGCCCAAGGGATTGAACTTCTGAAGCGGGAAAAAGCCGGCCGGGCCACATTTCTCCCCCTCAATAAAATTCGCCCCCCTAGTATCCAAAGCCTTGGCAACCTTCGCGCTGCGCCCGGCTTCATTGACTATGCCCTGAAATTGGTGAGTTGCGAACCCCGCTACCGCCCCATTTTTGCCTATGTTTTTGGCAATACTGCCGTTTTTGAAACCCTCCAAGCTGCACGGCCTTTCTTGGGCCGGAGCCGCATTGTCACCCTAGAGGGGGAATTGCTGGAAACCAGCGGGGCCTTGTCCGGGGGGAGTTGGGCCAGTCGGGGTACGCTCCATTTTGGCACGGTGGCCACGGGAGAATCGGCGGAGTTGCAACAGTTGCGGCAACGGTTGGCAGAACTTGAGGATGTGTTGCAGGGTTGTGAGCGGACATTAACCCAGAAGCGCGATCGCCTCGCTCAATGGGGCCAAGAATTAAACACAGCCCGCCAAGCCTTGGCAACGGCGCAACTGCGCTTAGAGCAATGGCAACGGGAGGGCGATCGCCTCCATCAGCAAGAGCAACAGTTAACCGCACAAATTAGCCAAACGGAAGCCGCCCAGGGGGAAGCTGCCGCCCGTTTAGCGGAATTGGCGCAAACCTTGCCGGGAGCCGAGGCGCAATTGCAAGCATTGCAGGGGCAACTGGCCCAACTGGAAACCGCCCAAACTGCCCAAGCTTGGCAGGATATTCAACAGCAAATCCGCAATACTGAAACCCGCGTCAGCCAAGCTCAAACGGCTATCCGCGAAACGGAATCGCAACTGTTGGCCCTGGAAACTGAGGCGTTGCGGTTGCAGGAGCGACGGGAAACAGCCCAAGATCGTTATCACCAGGCCCAGGTAGTGCAGGCCAGCGCTGAAGCGCAATTACGCCAAGTTCAGGAGCAGCAGGGGCAGTTAGCCCATGCCATTGCAGAAACGAGGGCGGCGTTGGCGGCTTTAGATGAACAATTGGGCAGGGTCAAGGGGGAGCGCGATCGCACCCTGGCCCGTCTCCAAACTCTCCAAAAACGGCAACAATCCCTCAGTTGGGAGCAGGAAAAATTAGCCAGCCAACAGGGGGAACGGCAAGAGGCGATCGCCCAACTCCATCAGGAAATCGCCGCCCATCCCCTCCCCGATCCCCTCCCCGAAGTCCCCGATCTCGTCAGCCATGAAGGGGATCAAACCGTCACCTTTGCCACCTACGGCGACCAACTGGCCCACCTCCAAACCCAGATCCACACCGCCCAACGTCGTTTAGAAGCCATGGAGCCGGTGAATATGCTGGCCTTAGTGGAGTATGAGCAGACCGAAGCCCGGTTAACCGAACTTTCCGAAAAACTCACCACCCTCGCCGCCGAACGCACCGAACTCCTCTTAAGGATTGAAACCTTTACCACCCTACGCTTGAGAGCCTTCCAAGAATCCTTCGATGCCGTCAATGCCAACTTTCAAACCATTTTCGCCACCCTCTCCGAAGGGGACGGCTACCTCAAACTGGAAAATGCCGCAGATCCTTTCAGCGGCGGCTTAAACCTCGTCGCCCACCCCAAAGGCAAACCCGTCCAGCGCCTCAGCTCCATGTCCGGCGGCGAAAAATCCCTCACCGCTCTCAGCTTTATTTTTGCCCTCCAACGTTACCGCCCTTCCCCCTTCTACGCCTTTGATGAGGTGGATATGTTCCTTGATGGGGCAAACGTGGAGCGATTAGCTAGAATGATTAAAAGCCAGGCCGAGCAAGCTCAGTTTATCGTCGTCAGTTTGCGCCGTCCCATGATTGAATCTGCCCAACGCACCATCGGCGTAACCCAAGCCAGGGGAGCCTATACCCAGGTTTTGGGGATTAAATTGTAAAGATTGCTGTAATATTTTCTGAATTAGCAGGGGTAGACTGTTAGAAACGGCATCTTTTCCCGCGTACCGTCCAAGGCACCACAAAACACAATGACAACCGATACCATTCGTCTCCGCTCTGAATTCATCAACACCAAGGTGATCACCAACGACTCGGCTCGGCAGTTGGGGGTTGTTAAAAACCTGTTGGTGGACATCGATCGCCGGGAAGTGGTGGCCTTGGGTCTACGGGATAACCTCCTGGCCATGACAGGAATGCCTAAATATATGTACCTGAGTAGCATTGAGCGGGCGGGGGATGTGCTTCTGGTTCCCGATGAGGATGTGATTGAAGAGGTGGATGCCGAAGCCTATAGCAATCTGGTGAACTGTGAAGTGATCACCGAGGTGGGAGAACTGCTGGGACGGGTGCGAGATTTTCAGTTTAGTGTGGAAGATGGCCAGGTGGTGTCGTTGATTATCGCCTCCATTGGCCTGCCGATGATTCCAGAACAGGTATTGAGTACCTACGAGTTGCCGGTGGAGGAAATTGTCAGCACTGGCCCGAATCGGATCATTGTCTTTGAAGGATCTGAGGAGCGGTTGAAACAGATCACCGTTGGCCTGTTGGAGCGGGTGGGGATTGGCCGCGCCCCTTGGGAACGGGATGAAGAAGATCCCTACTACACCCCCACGGCCCGGCCGGAAAATCAACTGGGTACGGGGATCCCCGTCAATGCGCGGCCCGTGGCTCCCCCCTTGGAGCGGCCCTATGAGCCGGCTTGGGATGAGGATGAATGGGCAGAATCCCAGCCGCGATCGCTCCCCAAACGCCAGGCCAAAGCGGTGCGCTATGAAGATGATTACGAAGGGGAATCCAACTGGAGCGAACCCCGTCGCCCCCCCCAACGGGCAGCGATCGAGCGAGAACCCGCCTACGATGAAATTGATCAGGATGTTTGGGATGATGGCCCCGAACCCTACGAGGCCCCTCCGGTGAATATTCCTGAAAAACGCCCCGAATACGACGAGTATTAAGCGAGAATTCCCTCGTAGATATTGATGCCCGTAGGGGCGAAAAATTAAATTTAAACCTTCGCCCCTACTCCTCTGGTTCGACTCCCAAAGCCCGTAACTGGGCCGCTAACCGTTCCGCCCGTTGCCGCTGGGCTTCCATCTGGGCTTCTAGTTCCAACGTGGTGAGAAATTTTTCGCCATCGGGACGGTAGAGGGTGAGGGTGTCCTCTCCTAATGCAAAACGGATGCCTAAACAGGGGCTAGTCCAATCGGCAATCTGATCAACGGCAGTTAATGTGCCATTCACCCGAATAAAGCCACAGAGATCATTCTCGTCGGGATCATAGAGATAATATTCCTCAACCCCATAGGTATTGTAAAATTCCTGCTTTTTGGCCATTTCCTGCAAACGGTTCCCCGGTGAGAGGATTTCAAAAACGACTTGGGGGGCAATGTTTCCCTCCCGCCATTGCTGATAGGAGCCGCGATGCCCCTTAGGCCGGCCAAAAACCACCAAAACATCCGGCGCAACCCGCAGATCGGGCCGTCCTTCCACGGGATACCAGAGCAGATCGCCGGCCACAAATACCTGAGCATTGGGGGCAAACCAACGCTCTAGATTTTCTTTGAGGAAAACGATCCATTGGAATTGGCGGGCATTGTCTGCCATCGGTTGGCCATCACAATCAGGATAAAGAAGATTGCGTTCAACGGAAAGGGTCATCGCAACTTGGAGAACAACGCTTAATTTTATTCTACCTTTCCAGATCGGTGGGGGTGTTGCAGTTGTGGAGGTGGGGGCGATCGCCCTCCCCCACCGGTAACGCTTTCACCTCAAGCTGATTTAAAAACCCCTGGAGCGATCGCTCCCCCTGATCTAAATACGCCATGAGCATCGGCCCCAGATCACCCCGATAAAAACCGCATAATGGTTCCCACCGTTCCCCCCAACGGGGGATCATCGCCTGAGTTGTGGGGGGTAAATCTGCCAATTCCCCCCGCCAACGGGTCAGGATTTCAGAATCCAGACAGGGCAAATCACAGGCCACCAGCAGTAACCAAGGGGGTTGGATTGCCGCCAATCCCTGGGCTAAGGCCCAAGCCGGCCCCTTCTGAATTGCCAATTCTCGCCATCGGTGGCAATCTGGGGGCAAAATCTCGCTGTAGCGTTCCGGCCAAGGGGTGAGGATCGACACCTGGACGACGACCGGCGCAACGGCTTGATAAACCCGCAACAGCAAAGGAACCCCCCGCCACCGTTTGAGGGCTTTATCCGACCCCATGCGGGAACTCTTGCCCCCCGCCAAGATTAACCCATAGACCTCAGGGATTTGATCCAAGGCTCACCCCCTCAAACTGTTATGATCTGGCCTAACGACTTCTTGAACAATTTCCATGGTTAAAGTTGAATTCCTCCCCGATGGTATCACCGT
>RECT01000045.1 GCA_007693875.1 Spirulina sp. DLM2.Bin59 | reverse complement strand
TAGTGATTCCCTGTTGTTGAGCTATATGCTCTTGGAAATCCTCACCCTCTCCACCTATCTCCTTGTGGGATTCTGGTATGCCCAGCCCTTGGTGGTGACGGCGGCGCGGGATGCCTTTCTGACGAAGCGGGTGGGGGATATTATCCTGCTGATGGGGATTGTCGCCCTATCCAGTTATGGGGAAGGGTTAGATTTTAGTCAATTGGAAACCTGGGCGGAAAGTTCCACACTTCCCCCCCTCGTTGCCACCCTCTTGGGCCTCTCCCTGATCGCCGGGCCGACGGGAAAATGTGCTCAATTCCCCCTCAACCTTTGGCTCGATGAAGCCATGGAAGGCCCCAACCCGGCGGGGATTATGCGCAATTCCGTTGTGGTCAGTGCTGGGGCCTATGTGCTGATTAAGCTCCAACCGGTGTTTACCCTCTCGCCCGTGTCGGAGGATGTGCTGATTTTGTTGGGAACCATGACGGCGATCGGGGCCTCGCTGATGGCGATCGCCCAGATCGACATCAAGCGCACCATGTCCCATTCCACCAGCGCCTACCTCGGTTTGGTGTTCATTGCCGTCGGTTTAGGCCAGGTGGATATTGCCTTTTTGCTCCTGTTTACCCATGCCGTCGCCAAAGCCCTGATCTTCATGAGCTTGGGCAACATCATCCTCACCACCAGCAATCAAAATATTACCGAAATGGGCGGCCTCTGGTCGCGGATGCCCGCCACCACCACCGGCTATTTAGTGGGGGCAGCGGGATTAATCACCCTCTTCCCCTTGGGGGAATTTTGGACAATGCGCCGCTGGTTAAATGGCACCTGGGAAGTTCCCCTCTGGTTATTGGCGGTGATTGTCATCGTTAATATTCTTAACGCCATCAACCTCACCCGCGTCTTTCGCCTCGTCTTTTTAGGCAAACCCCAGGCGAAAACCCGCCGCGCCCCCGAGGTGCAATGGCCCATGGCCCTACCCTTGGTGATGATGACGGTAATCACAATCATCGCCGCCATTGTGCCAATCCGATGGCCCTTTTGGCTCAGTCCCTACCCGCCTTTAGATGTGGTGAGCAATGGGATTACTCCCTGGGGCCTGCCCATCCTCATGGCCTCCGGCGGCATCGGCATCCTGATTGGCCTCAATCTCAACCTCAAACGCACCACCGCCCGCTCCACCCAGGTTTACCTGCGGTTCTGTCAAGACCTCTTTGCCTACGATTTCTATGTGGAGCGACTGTATAACATTACTGTCGTTAACGCCGTGGCCACCCTGTCCCAGTTTGCCGCTTGGTTTGATCGCTACATCGTTGATGGGGCGGTGAATTTAGTGGGGTTAGCGACAATTTTTGGGGGAAATACACTCAAATACAATACCTCTGGTCAGTCCCAGTTCTACATCTTGACGATTTTGCTCGGGGTTGGGGCGTTGTTTTGGTTGATTTTTACCGGTCAATGGACGCTGGTTACGGCGTTTTGGTCAACGGTATTTAACGGTGTTTAGGGTATTGATGTTGTTGATGGAGAAGACTGTGCCATGCTGAGTGCTTTAATTTGGATGCCGGTGCTGGGGGCGATCGCCATTCTGCTCCTACCCCAGGCCAGGGCGGAACAGTGGGCCCGTCCCCTGGCCCTCGGGGTAGCCGGATTCGTCCTGCTCCTCACCCTCATCCTCAGTTTTGAGTTTGATCCCGCCGGAGTCGCGCCGCAATTTGCCCAACGCCTCCCCTGGATTGAGCCGTTGGGCCTGAACTACACCCTGGGGATGGATGGCCTCTCGTTTCCCTTAATTTGGCTCAATAGTGTCCTCACATTGGTGGCCATCTTTGCCACCCGTGGCGATATCGAACGCCCCCGATTCTATTACCCCCTGATCCTGTTCCTCAGTACCGGGGCCGCCGGGGCCTTCCTCGCCCAAAATTTGCTGCTGTTCTTCCTGTTTTACGAAATCGAAATTGTCCCCCTCTACTTCCTGATCGCCATTTGGGGGGGCAGCCGGCGGGGCTATGCGGCAATGAAGTTCCTGATCTACACGGCGTTATCGGGGATTCTCGTTTTAGCTTCATTCCTCGGCCTCGTGTGGGCCAGTGGTGCGAAAACCTTCGATTATCAGCCACTGCTGCAGCAAAATTTACCCCTTGATCTGCAACTGATTCTCCTGATCACCCTCCTGGTGGGGGTGTTCATTAAAATCCCGATTTTTCCCTTCCACACCTGGCTCCCCGATGCCCATGTGGAAGCCTCCACGCCGGTTTCTGTTCTCTTGGCAGGGGTCTTACTGAAATTGGGAACCTATGCCCTGATTAAATTTGGTGTGGGGTTATTTTTCCAGGCTTGGGTGGTTTTAGCCCCCAGTTTGGCGATCTTGGCGACGATTAGCGCCTTGTATGGGGCCTTTAGTGCGATCGCCCAGCAGGACATGAAAAAAGTCGTCGCCTATTCCTCCATCGCCCACATGGCCTACATCCTTCTCGCCGCCGCCGCCAGCACGCCCCTGAGCATGACCGCCGCCATTTTCCAAATGGTGAGCCATGGTTTAATCTCCGCCCTCCTCTTCCTCCTCGTGGGGGTCGTCTATAAAAAAACCGGAACGCGGGATGTCCATGTTTTACAAGGGTTACTCAACCCAGAGCGGGGGCTACCGATTACCGGCAGTTTAATGATCGTCGGCGTGATGGCCAGTGCGGGTTTACCGGGGATGGTGGGGTTCATTGCTGAATTTATGGTGTTTCGCAGCACATTCCCGATCTTTACCATTGCCACATTGCTCTGTTTAGTCGGCACAGGTTTAACCGCCGTCTATTTCCTGTTAATGATTAACCGTGTCTTTTTCGGCCGGCTTCCCGATGCTCTCGCCACCATCCCGAAGGTGGCCTTTCAAGATCACCTGCCCTCCTTTGTTTTAACAATGCTCCTGATCCTCTTTGGCTTACAACCCAGTTGGGTCGTGCGGTGGAGCGAAACCCAAGCCACGAACTTTATCCTGAGCCCCGCCTTACGCCCCCCTTCCCTCTCCCTACTTTCTACTTCCCACTCCCCACTTCCCACTCCCGACTTCCCCCCTCCTCTCTAACCATGCTTACCACCGCCCAACCCCTCATTCAAGTCAATATCGAAGACTTCATCACCCGCCTCGAATCGGGCCAAGCCTTACTGAAGGATACCCCTCAGAACTTGGTGGAAGTGGTGGGGATTCTCAAGAGCTACGGTGTGGTTTTAGATGCCTATTCCCACAATTTGATTTATATTGCCGACCATCAGTTTTTACGGCTGTTCCCCTTTTTTAAATATTGCAATGGCGATCGCTCCTTGGCCCGGTTAAAAAAACACTGGTGGCACGATCGCATTAATTATGAATATGCGGAATATTGCATGAAGGCAATGTTCTGGCATGGGGGGGGCAAGTTGGATGAATTTTTGGATAGTCCAGCATTTGCCCAACTGGCCGATCGCGCCATCCGCGCCCGTTGGCGAGGCAACCCCCTCATGCTCACCCTCCACCGCATTTTCCCCGACTACCTCCCGGAACAGGTGCGGCAACTCTGTTATTACAGTGCCTTGGGGCAGTTTTGGCGGGTGATGAGTGATATTTTCATCAACCTTTCCGATGCCTACGATCGCGGCGAAATTGCTGATATTCCCGCCGTCGTTTCCTTCATCTTGGCGGGATTGGTGGCCGATGCCGCCCGGCCTGTCCACTACACCGTGGAGATCAACGGGCAACCCTATGAACTGCTTCCCCCTGCCCAGGGCTTAACCTTTCTCATGGATACTGCTGTTCCCTATGTGGAGGCGGTGTTTTTCCGAGGGGCTCCCTTCCCTGGCACAGTTTCCTACAACGCCCAAGCCTACCAAATCCCCCAAGAACAGGAGCAATTTGCCTACGGGGCACTCTACGCCGATCCCCTCCCCATTGGTGGCTCTGGCATTCCCCCCACATTGCTGATGCAGGATATGCGCCATTTTCTGCCGGAATATCTCCATGCCATCTACCGGAAACAGTTACGCCAAGAGGATGATCTGCGGGTGCAAATCTGCGAAAGTTTCCAAAAATCGATGTTCTGCGTCACCACCGCCGCCATTCAGGGCCTCGCTCCCCATCCCCTCAGCACCACCGACCCGGAAGAGCAGGGAGCCAATCGGGTCTATCTCAAGGGTTGGCTGCGCCGTTTACAGGAATCACGTTTGGTGCGGGTGGCTTATTGACACCAGAAGCAGAATCGCCGCCATTATTGGGTGAGGCCATGCTCAAGGGCATAGCGGACTAATTCCGTGCGGCTATTGGTTCCCGTTTTGCTAAACAGGCGGCTGACGTACTTTTCCACGTTGCGCACACTGGTTTCAAGCTGGCTGGCAATTTCCTTATTCATCAACCCCTGAGCCACCAGATCCAGCACGCTCTGTTCACGGGGGGTTAAATCAATGTGGATCGGTGAGGGGGAAGGGGTAATGCCCCCCCGTTGATCCAACATGCCTTTAATGCTGGCCAATTCACGGGCGATCGCCTCCAACTTGGCACTATCCCCCTGGCTTTCCTCCGCCACCGCCCGCCGGGAGAGCAAATTCTTGACAATGGCCAGCAGTTCATCCGGCTCAAAGGGTTTGGGGAGATAGGCATCACAGCCCGCCTGATAGCCCTGAATGCGATCGGTGGTCATGCCCCGAGCCGTCAAAAACACCACCGGCAAATTCTTAAACCGCTCATCCCCCCGCAACTGTTGCAAAAACTGATAGCCATCCACCTGGGGCATCATCAGATCAGAAATCACGAGATCAAAGGTCTGTTTTTCCAAAACCTGCCAAGCTTCCACGGCACTCGCCACCGCCGTCACTGCAAATTCAGCATCATCTTCTAGATAGGCTTGCACTGCCTCACGGAGGCCCGGTTCATCATCCACGAGCAGCAGTTTAGGAATTTCGGTCATGGTCTGCACAGAAAGAATATATTTTTAGTTTAACAAGGGGGGGGGATGGGGGGGCGATCGCCGATGATCTCGATTCAGGCGTCCTGACTAAAAATGCTCGTGAGCCGTTTGGTTTTGCGGGCGCACCTGTGGCACACTAGCCAGCATCTGCAATCAAGGCAACGGGCAAGATCATGGAACTGCGCATTGGCTGGCTTTACCCCACATTAATGAGTACCTACGGCGATCGCGGCAATGTGATTTGCCTCCAACAGCGTTGCCAATGGCGCAATATTGCCGTAGAAATTGTCCGTCTCGATCAAGCTGCTCCCGCCAGTTCATTAAGCACCGTGGATATTATCGTCGGCGGCGGGGCCCAGGATCGCCAGCAGGAAATTGTGATGCGAGATCTCCAAGGGGAAAAGGCGGCCCAGTTGCGGGCCAAACTCGATGGCGGCACACCGGGGGTGTTTACCTGTGGCTCACCGCAACTCCTCGGCAACTATTACGAGCCAGGGGTGGGGCAACGGATTGAGGGCCTAGGGGTGTTGGATTTGGTGACAAAACATCCCGGCCTCGATACGCCCCGCTGTATTGGCAACATGGTTTTTGAATTGCAACCCCCGGAATTGGTGGCGGCCTTAAAACCCCTCTGGCCTGAGCCTCCGGTGATTATTGGCTTTGAAAACCACGGCGGCCGCACCTATTTAGGGGATGTGGCCCCCTTGGGGAAAGTGATTAAGGGTTATGGCAATAATGGCGAAGATGGTTGGGAGGGGGCTTTCCATCGCCATGCGATCGCCACCTACTCCCACGGCCCGCTATTGCCGAAAAACCCCTTCCTCGCTGACTGGCTGATCCAAACCGCCCTCCAGGAAAAATATCAAACCGCAATCGAGTTGCAGAAACTCGATGACCATGTTGCGATCCAGGCAAGAGCGGCAATGTTTGCCCGGTTAGAGTTATCCAGTCTGGCAAAAACGGCCTAAACTGAAAGGTGAAATGTTCTCTAGCATCGAACTTCATTGAGAGCGTTGCGCGATTCCTTGCCATGAGCATCTGAGTCCTTGAAAAACTGCTCTGCGCAAGGTTAGCCCGGTGTAGGTAGCGGGGCAATGGCGCGATCGCTCGCCGAGCACCATCCCATGGAAAACTATGACTGGACAAGTAATTGATCGCAGTACCGCTAGCATTTTAATTCTGATTATCCCCTTCGCCTTGCTGGTGGTTTTCCTCTATTCCGCCTGGCCGATTATCTTAGGGATTGTGGCGATCGCCCTCGCCCTGCGTTTCTGGCAACAGTACCAATGGAAAATGATGGGGGATAAAATTAACCCCGCTTTTAATGCCCTGTTGAAGGAAAACCAAGGCTGTTTAACCGCCGTTGATCTGTCCCTGCGCTCCGAGTTTCCCTTAGGGGTAGCCCAACGGTTTTTAGAACAGCGGGCCAATGATTACGGCGCAAAACGCCAGCAATTGGGGGATCGGGGAACCGCCTACTATTTCCTCACCGCCAGTGCCTTGGGGGCAATTTTTGCCGATAGTGAGCCAGTGGCGGATTGGGAAGCCCTGAGCCGGGAGGCGATCGCCCCCACAACCTCGGAACTCACCGCCCTCATTCAAGCGGAACTGGCTAAACGCCTCGATGTCCATTCCGGAACCCTCACCAAGCGCAAATCCGACCCCAGTTTTGGGGAATGGAGCCGCCAAAAGGATCCCGAAGGCATTGCCTGGCAATATGCCCCCAAACAAAAACTCTTCATCCCCCAACCCCTTAATCCCCTTGGGGATAGCGTTCCCACAGATCCGTAATTTTCCGTAAACTGCTAAAATTGCCGTTGCCCAAAATGACATGATCTAAAATCGGTATGGCCAACAGTTGCCCCCCTTGCAGGAGTTGCGCCGTTAGTTGAATATCCTCCGGGGAAGGGTCAGTAATGCCGGAGGGATGGTTATGGGCAATGACGAGGCGGGTGGCATTTTTGCGCACCGCTTCCCGAAAAATATCGCGGGGATGGGCGAGGGTTTCTGTCGCCGTACCAATGGAAACCACCTGTCGCCCCAGGAGGGCATTTTTGGTATTGAGCAGCAACACCGCAAACCGCTCTTGATGTTGCCACATCAGATCATGGCTCAAGGCATCGGCGGCGGATTGGGGGCTATCAATGATCGCTTGAGGGGCAGGGCGCAGAATAAAGGCGCGTTTGCCCAATTCAATGGCCGCTAACACCGTCGCCGCCTTTGCCGGGCCAATGCCATCAATGGTCATCAACTCCTCACCACTACAATCGCGCAACACACTGAGGGGATCTTCCTGGTGGGATTCGCTAAAGGTTTGGAGGATAAAGTGGCCAAGGCCAACGGCAGAGAGTTTGCCCGGCCCTTGACCTGTGGCCAATAAAATCGCCAATAATTCCGCATTGGATAAATTTTTGGCCCCCAACTCTAACAGCCGTTCGCGGGGCCGTTCGCTGGGGGGCAGATCCGTCATCCTGACGCTATAACTCATGATCGCCCATCCCGAAACTAGCTGAATTGTGAAATATCGATGCCGATGCGATCAACAATTGACCGGTACTCTCAGTTAGGTCTTATGCTTAAAGGGGTACCGCGAGGCAGAGGCAAGCCGCGATAACGCGGAAATCCGTGATCTACAGAAAACATGATATTAGGAGAGAATGTCAAGGTTATCATTAAGCCAACATCTTTAATTGATCTATTTCTTAACGATTTTGTAATGAAGTTAATTTTTTGGACAATCCCTCTTTTGCTGATCCGGACAGCCTTCTACTTTGCTGTGTTTTTTACACCAGTGCTAGGCGTTTGGCTAGCTTCCTCGTTGATTGTTTTCATTAATGGCCCAACTTGGTTAGCATTTTTCTCAGGAATTTTGTTTTTCCCTCTACTACCTTTGCTCTGGGATTGGCGATCAAGACGAGGGAAAATCCAACGGAAGGATCTTAGTTTAAGTTGGGGCGATCGCATTACGCTACGAACCCTGGTGTTAAACCTGGCGTTCATTATTCTCCTCCTAGCCATCAGACCCCAAACTTCATTCCTTGCACTAGCAACCCGAGGAGATTGGTTTCTAGAGAACACCACCGGGCAGCAAGTCGAACTGACGCGAAAAACCTTATTCAACGTTGCCAACGGTTTAGAATGGCTCTATCTGGCCTTTCACAAAAATCCCTATCAACAATACGCTGACTCCTCCACTGTTCAACCCCAACCA
This sequence comes from Spirulina sp. DLM2.Bin59, assembly GCA_007693875.1. Taxonomy (GTDB): domain Bacteria; phylum Cyanobacteriota; class Cyanobacteriia; order Cyanobacteriales; family Spirulinaceae; genus Spirulina. The sequence continues at coordinate 3,444 of RECT01000045.1, read as the reverse complement.
AGAGATTAACCCTATCCCTGAACGTTCAGCCCCTGCTCCTGCATTGCCTGAGCAAGATGGCCAAAGTTGGCCTTGGCGTAACGTCGAGCTGCATCCTGCGGTAGCAAATATGCCTGCCAGCGCGGAGGTCAGTATTGAATCCGTTGCTCAATATATTGCCCAACAAGAGAAAGATCCCGTTTTGCGGATTAAAGCCCTCCATGATTATGTAGCAGATCGCATTGCCTATGATGCGCCCGCTTACTTTGCTCGTCAATTTCCTCCTCAAGATGCTGAAACTGTTTTCCTTACTCGTAAAGCCGTTTGTGCGGGATATGCAAAACTTCTCGAAGCATTAGGACAAGCAATTGGGGAAGAAATTGTCTATGTTACGGGGGATGCTCGCACCTCTACCAGTGACCTAAGTGGGGAAGGTCATGCTTGGAATGCCGCAAAAATCGAAGGAAATTGGTATTTAATTGATGCCACTTGGGATAGTGGTTTTGTTGATGATTCGGGTTTTACGAAAAACTACCGCAGTGATTATCTACTCCCACCTCCTCAGGTGATGAATATCACCCATTTGCCCAAGGATGAAGCATGGCAATTGTTGCCCAATCCCTTATCTCGCGGTGAATTTTTCCGCCAACCCATATTACGACCTCGTTTTTTTGCTGAAGGACTAGAGTTAGTTACGCCGACGCGATCGCAAACAGATGTTATGCGTGATGCTGTGATTGAGGTGAAGAATCCCTATCAACGATGGATTTTATCCAGTTATGCTGAAAAAGGCAGCTCACAATCAGTTAAATGTGGGGATGCTGCGATTCAAAGCTCTCAGATTAACTGCTCCCTACCGATCACGGGAACCTATGAGGTGAAAATGTTTACGGGAGAAGAACAGTATGGTTCGTTTAAATATGTTGGTGAACTCGAGTTTAACAGACGTTGAAGGGATAAATCCTTCTAATTAAGACACCGCCACCTCGCGTAGCAGGTGGAGGAGTATTCATAGGAAGTATTTGGGCATCCCAAAGTGTAGTGATCCACTGACTTAACCGCGATCGCCTCCCACTGCAAAACTCGGTAGGGGCGAAAGGTTTTTGTAGATGCGAAAGATTTGTGGGGGGGCGAAAGATTTTTCGCCCCTACTGCATTGCCAAATGGAGGAGATCCCGATGCCATTGGGCTTCGGTTTTGAATTGGGCGATCGCCTCTTCCCCTATCCCTGCCCCGGCCAAGGTTGCCCCGAAAACCGCAGCGATCGCTCCCCCATCCGCCGGCAATTGCGCCATTTCCCAACCCGGCAACCCCACCGTTGCCATCAGTTGCGACACCTTCGGGTCATAGCTCAACGCCACCGCCCGACAACCTTCGGAAACCGCCATGATCAAACTGTGGAGCCGCATCCCAATGGCCAGATCCACCTGTTGAAATAAACCCTTGAGCTTGATGGGATCGGGTTCTTGAATAATTTCCACTGGCCCCTTGAGTTGGGGGGCGATCGCTTCCGCCAAAGGCAGATCTTCCCCCTGATGGAAGGGCACCAGCAGTAAATGCGCGGCGGTTTCCCGTTGCAGAATTTCTAAGGCGGCAATTAGGGCTTGTAATCGCTGCGGGGTGAGGGTGGCATGGGGGCGGAGCGTAATCGCCACCGTGGGCCGGGGCCAGGTTCGTCCCCAGGGTTCCGCGGCCAAAGCCCAAACGGGATCCGGTGCCAATACCGGCGTGATTCCCCATTGCTGCACTAAATCCGCCGAGGCGCGATCGCGCACCGAAACCGCTGTGCAACCTTCTAAAACTTTGCGGGTTAACCATTGGGTGAAGGGCCGTTTCAGGGGGCCAATACCCTGGCCCCAGGCGATCGCCTTTAAACCCTGCTGTTGGGCAAACCCCATCACGCCGCCGTAATACACCGGACTGGCCCAACTGGTGACATCCTGCATCAAACTGCCACCCCCCCAGATCAAATAATCGGCTTTTCGGCAGGCCTCCCAGAGGGCAAAGGCAGAATTGCGATCGCAACTTTCCACCCCATAGCGGCCATAGGTTTCCTGGGGATTTCCCGATAAAACAATGGGTTGAACATCATTCGGCAACATCTGCAACAACGTTGCCAACAGGGCCTCATCCCCCCCATTGCCCTTGCCGTAATAGCCACATAAAATCGCCTTCTCCCCCATCTATGCCTCCGGCCAACAGCCCCATAATTTCATCTCCATCATCGTTGCCGTGACAATGTACCAACCATCGGGGGTAACGGCAACGGCGGTAATGGGGTGATCATGGGCTTTAATGATCCGGATCGGTTGTCCCGTTTCCCAATCGGTAATCGCCAAAACCCCATCTTGATGACCAGTAATCACCGCTTGGCCGTCGGGGCTAACCACCACCGCCGTTGCCCCAAAGGATGCGTCGTTGAGGGGGCCTAACAGTTCCCCGGTGGTTAAATCCCAAAAACAAATATTGCTTTTCAGGGAGCTACTCAGTACCGTGCAACCATCGGGTGCGATCGCCACTCCGGTGGAGCCAAAGGATTCATCATTCACCGGCCCCAACAGTTCCCCTGTGCCATAGTCCCACATTTTTAAATTGCTTTCGCTGGCACTGGTGACAACGGTTTGGCTATCGAAGGCGATCGCCACCCCATTCACCCCCATGGAAGCCTCGTTAAAAGCGGCAATCAGTTGCCCGGTGCTGACATCCCACCGCTTCATGTTGCTGTGGCTGGCTCCCGTGAGCAGCGTCGTGCCATCGGGGGAGAGGGCTAAACAATCCGCCCCTTTGGAATAAATGTCAAACTGGGCAAATTTTTTAAGGTCGTAGAGTTCCCAACCACAGAGATAGGTATCGGGGCCGCAGGTGTAGACAATGGTGCCGTCGGGGCTGATGGCTAACCCTGTGATGCCGCGATCGCGCTGCTCCAAATGGACATGGAGACAATCAAAGGCTTCATAGGGGATCGGTGCGACCATAGCCCCTAAGGAATCGTCCACCACTAGCGGTGGCTCGGCAACGGGGGCAATATGCGGATCATCGGGATTAACACCATGGAGATCATCCAGACCCGGATCATCACAGTCGGGGTCTTCAAAGGCAGTCATCACCTCAGGGGTCACCCCTTGGGGGGCAAAGTCTGGATCATCAAAGGCCGGATCATCAAAGTCGGGGTCTTCAAAATTGAGTCCCCCGATATTGTCAGCTTCTGGGGTACTGATCGCCTCTGGCTGGATGCCATAGGCTGCCAGATCCAAATCCTGATCCGCCAAGGGATCATCACTGAGATCGACTGTGCCATTGAGATCCCCTAGGGCATCCCCTGAATCCCCACCAAGATCAAAAGGGTTGCCCAGATCACTTGGGCCTTGACCTGAGGCGGTTGTGGAAGACTGTATCCCCGGCTTAGACTCCCCCAAGAAGGGATTAAAGCCCTCCTCTGGGGATGGGTCTGGGGTCAGTTCAGCG
>RECT01000157.1 GCA_007693875.1 Spirulina sp. DLM2.Bin59 | reverse complement strand
CACGCCGATTATGTGGCCCATGGTGGCAATTGGTATGGCACCAGCACCTATTACCGCCATTACACCGATCAGCCCTTCACCATCATTGTGTTATCCAACGATGAAAACTATGATGGGGAGGCTTTAACGGATCAGCTTGTTGAACTATTTTGATCCAACATTCCGCAGGTTTAGACTAATTCTGTTAGTCAATGGTGCGTCAGACATCAATCAATTGTCAATATCATCATTGATCCCGTCTGACGCACCCTACGATTAATGCGTAGGGTGCGTCAGATCGATTAACCCAGGAGACAAAAGAGTAGCTTAAAGACTGACGCACCATTGATTGAATAACCTGTGGCATGCGAACTATATTAATCGCTCCAAAATCGTTCTGAAATCCCCCAACACGATCGCCTGATTATCCGGCGTTAACAATGGCACATGGACGAACAAGCCAAAGCAGGGCCAATCTAACCGGGGCAACGTTTCCAAAACACCATAATAAAGCCCCTCACAGACAAATTGCCCCGCATCCTCACTGATCCCCGTCATTGTTAAACCGGCAACCAGTTCAGTTAAATTTAAATCCGTCCAATGGCAATCGCCCCCCTGCCGCGCCCTTGCTTCCACCGTGAGGCGCGATCGCCCCTCCGCCATGCCACAACACACCACCCCCGCCGGCCGCACCTCCACCATCGCCTCCAACACCGCCCGCCGCGCCAAAGCTGTATCCACCGGCAACTGACGCAGGAGGTGATAATGATCATCCGGGGGCAGTAGCCCCAGGAGATCATCGGAGGCATTGGAGCGCTGATGGGGCAGCCAGGGGGCAAAGGAGGTGAGGAGGAGTTTACTCATCCTCATCAAAATCGGAATTGACCGCCGCACTGCCACCGCTGACGGTGACGAGATCGATTTGTTGACGGTAATAGTCCACACTTTTCACCTGTACCTCAACGCGATCGCCCAAACGGTAGGCGGTGCGATTCTTGCGGCCCACGAGGCAACTGTGGCGAGAGCGGTATTCATACCAATCATCCTTAAGGGAAGAAACATGAACCAACCCCTCCACCATTAACTCCTCAATTTCCACAAAGAAGCCATAGGACTGCACCCCGGTAATCCAGCCTTTGAAGACATCCCCGGTGCGGGCCTTCATCTTCTCGGCTTTTTTCAACCCTTCCAGATCATTCTCGGCATCTTCCGCCAACTTGAGCCGCTCATTGAGGTGGTGAACCACCTCATGCATATCCGCTTCCCACTGGCTTTGGGTTGCCGGAGCCAACACATTCCAAGTCAGTTCATCATAGGATTCACTACTGCCGAGATTGACCGCCTTGCGCGAACGCGTCGTGCGGCGATCGCGCCCCTCCGTAAACAGCGTATTTAATAACCGCTGCATGAGCAGATCCCCATACCGTTGCCCCGGCGCTAAAACCTGACAATAGCCATCCTGATAAGCCAAGCCGAAATGGGGGATTGGTTTCGTGGCATAATGCACCGGCTTAATCGTTTTCTTGAGGAATTCCGTGAGAATTTTCGGTGCAGGCGAATTGGCAATTTCCTGGGTGAAGGTTTGATAATCTCCCGGTGTCAGTTCATCCTCGGAATCAATATCGAGGTTGAGGTCTAAATTCGTCCCCAACTTGATAAAATCCTCCAACTCCATCACATCCGGCTCCACATGACCACAATAGAGGGCCGGTAACTCCAACTTGCGGCAATGATCGGCGATCGCCTTCCCTGCCAAAATCGCCACATCCATCAACATCGATCGCAGCGGTACAGTGGGATCCACCGTAATCACCCCTAGGCGGCTTTCATCCTTAAACGCATGGGACAGCGGCGGCGTATGGAGGTCAAACCCGCCCCGTTGCAACCGTTGGGCCTTCACCAAAGGTGCGAGGGTGAAAAAGAGTTGCTCGAGCATCGCGTTGGCTTCCGTCAACGCCGACGGCGCATCCTCCTGCTGCCCTAAATAGGCCTGCACCTGTTGATAACTGAGTTGATGATCCACCTTAATCACACTGGGTTGAATATCAAACTCAATCACCTGGCCCGTCTTATCCAACGTCAACAAAATACTAATGGCCAACCGTTCATGATCCACCACCAACGAACAGCGGCGGGTAATCACATCAGGAAACAGCGGCACTACAAAATCATCTAAATAAACCGCCGTGCCGCGTTTTTTCGCCTCATTATCGAGGGGAGAACCGGCCTCAATATAATGGGCAAAATCCGCAATATGAATCCCTAACAACCATTGGCCATCATCGAGGGGTTCCAAACTAAAGGCATTTTCGATCAACTCCGGCGGCTTGCTTTTGAGACGCTCCTCATCTTCGAGGGTAATCGTCAACACCGAGCGCATATCAAAGCGTTTATTAATTTCTGCCTTGGCGATCTTGCCATTGGGGGCCGGTTTGGGGGTCAATCTGGCAAATTCCTGTACCTTCTCACTAAACCCTTGGGGGAGGTCATGCTTACAGGCGACAATATCCGTATCCGCTGCGGTTTCTGCATCGGAGCCGAGGATCTTCGTCACCCGACCGAGGGGAAGATTCGTGCCGATGGCATAGCGGAGAATTTCCACATGGACAAGGTGATCAATGGCTTCTGCTAGTTCTTCCCCTTCCGTTTGAAGCTCGATTTCAAAGAGGAGGCGATCATCAAGGGGAACGGCGCGGTAACTGTGGCCCGTGTGTTTAATCCGCGCCAAAAGCGAGGGATTGGCGCGGTCGAGAATCACCTGAACAGCCCCCTCTGGGGAGCGGCGGCGGCTGCCTTCCTTGATGATTTTAACCAGGACGCGATCGCCATTCCAAGCATTGCTCAGATAGCTTTCCCGCACATAAATATCATCCTGCCCCTCTTCATCCTGAATCGCAAAACAAAAGCCCTTACTGGAGCAACGCAACTTTGCCTCCACGATCCCTTCCGGAACCACCCGGCGATACTTACCCAACTCCTTATTGAGCAGCCCAACTTTTTCCAGGGCATCAAGGATAATTTGCAGCTTTTCGACACACAATTCATCTTCACAATCTAGCTTCTTTTCTAAAAACTTGGCGGCAACCAATTTCTCTGGACTGAATTGAGCCAATAATGTAGCGATTGAAAATTCCATGTTTTTAAAGGGAGAATCAAAAGTGAATGGGTAGAAAGCATCATGTCTTGTGGTGTAGCCATGATGGGGGTTGAGTCTGCAGTCCGATTACCATGGGGACTGTGTTGATCCCTCAGGGCAGGTCAGGGGGGAAATGGCAACAGCGTTTTACTCTCTTGACAAGCGAAGGAGACAGCAGAGGCAGTAAACACCGGCAGCATTGCCACAATCACTGGACGGGGGCGGGCTGAGGATCATCAAACGCTGGGATGCGTAGATCATCAAAATCCGTAAAGGCAGACAACCCTGCCATCATTTTAGGTTTAATGGGAACTTTCGCAACGGATTCGGGCAAAAAAGGCTACAATATTGCCCTAAACTCGTTGTTTTTGACCATTTTCCCGGCCGGATTCAGCCCCATTTTTGCCCCTCAGCCCCGCCTCTCTCTTGAATTCTTCCCTTCAACATCCTCTCCCCCGTCTGCTCCATTATAGTCGCCGCTATCGCCTGGCCATTGGGCAGGCCACCGCCTGCTCTATTCTCAATAAACTCTTCGATCTAGCACCGCCCGTGTTAATTGGGGCAGCGGTGGATGTGGTGGTGCAACAGCAGGATTCGCTGATTGCGGGCTGGGGGGTGCGGGATCCGGGGGCGCAATTGGTGCTGTTGAGCCTGTTATCGGCGTTGATTTGGGGGTTGGAATCCCTGTTTGAATATGGCTACGATCGCCTCTGGCGTAATCTCGCCCAACGGATGCAGCATGATCTCCGCCTCGAAACCTATGATCATGTCCAACATTTGGAAATGCGTTTTTTTGAGGAGCGCAGTACCGGCGGGCTGTTGGCGATTCTCAATGATGATATTAATCAATTGGAGCGGTTCCTCGATATCGGGGCCAATGAGATCCTCCAGGTGGCTACGACGGTGATTGTGGTTAGTGGCGGTTTCTTCCTCCTAGCGCCGGAGGTGGCTTGGCTGACGATGATCCCGATTCCGCTGATTATTGGCGGGTCGATCGCCTTTCAAAATCGTTTGGCTCCCCGCTATGCTGCGGTGCGGGAAAAGGTGAGTCTGCTCAGTATGCGCCTCGCCAATAATCTCAGCGGCATTGCAACGATTAAAAGCTTTGCCACCGAAGCCGATGAACTCGATCGCCTCCGCCAGGACAGTGCCGCCTATGGCCGCAGTAACCGCTATGCCATTGCCCTCAGTGCGGCCTTTGTGCCCTTAATCCGGGTGGTGATTTTTGGCGGGTTTATTGCGACGCTGTTGGTGGGGGGACGGGAGGCGATCGCCGGTCGTCTCGCCGTGGGAACCTATAGCACCCTTGTGTTCATGACCCAGCGGTTACTGTGGCCCCTGACCCGGTTGGGGCAAACCTTGGATCAGTATCAGCGGGCCATGGCTTCCACCCAACGGGTGATGAATCTGTTGGATACACCGATTCGGATTGTTTCCGGGGGTCAGGCGTTACCCCAGGGCCAGGGGGCCATCTGCGAGGGCGCACCCATCGCCTTTAGTCAAGTGCAGTTTAGCTATCAACCGGGCTATCCGATCCTGCGGGGGTTGAGTTTAACGATTCCCGCTGGCCACACCATCGGCATTGCTGGGGCGACGGGTTCGGGGAAAAGTACGCTGGTGAAGTTGTTGCTGCGGTTCTATGAAATTGAGAGCGGCACCATCACCATTGATGGCCTGGATTTGCGGGATATTCAGTTACCGGATCTACGGCGGGCCATCGGTTTGGTGAGTCAGGATGTGTTCCTCTTTGAGGGGACGGTGGCGGAAAATATCGCCTATGGGAGTCCGGGGGCTAGTTTTGAGGACATCTGCAACGCGGCCAAACTGGCGGAGGCAGAGGACTTTATCGCCCAATTGCCCCAGGGCTATGAAACCATTGTCGGGGAGCGGGGGCAAAAGCTTTCCGGGGGGCAGCGGCAACGGTTGGCGATCGCCCGGGCCATTTTGAAAAATCCCCCGATTCTGATCCTCGATGAGGCCACCTCAGCGGTGGATAACGAAACAGAAGCGGCCATTAGTCGCGCCCTGGCTCATATTACGGAGCACCGAACGACCATTGCGATCGCCCACCGCCTTTCCACAATCCGCCACGCCGATCGCATCTATGTCATGGATCAGGGCCAAATTGCCGAAGCGGGGGATCATGAGACCCTCATCGCCCAAGGGGGAATTTATGCCAATCTCTGGCGCGTCCAAACCGGCGAATAGGGATGCCTTTCCTCAGGGCAGAGGGGTGGATCTGTACCTAATTTATAAAGAAAATGTAACAAAACACCGATTTTTGCCCCTGTAATGGGGATAAATCCCGCTACAGTCTTAGTTAACCTTGATAGAACCCCTATAGCGCAAATCCTATGCATCTGAGTGAAGTCACCCATCCAAATCAATTACACGGCCTTTCCATCCGGCAACTGGAAGAAATTGCCCGCCAAATTCGCGAAAAACATTTAGAAACCATCGCCGCCAGTGGGGGCCACCTGGGCCCCGGTTTGGGGGTGGTGGAATTGACCCTCGCCCTTTATCAAACTCTGGATCTGGATCGGGATAAGGTGGTGTGGGATGTGGGCCACCAAGCCTATCCCCATAAACTGATCACCGGCCGTTACCACGATTTCCACACCCTGCGGCAAAAGGATGGCGTAGCGGGGTATTTAAAACGTAGTGAAAACCCCTTTGATCATTTTGGGGCGGGCCATGCCTCGACGAGTATTTCCGCTGCCTTGGGGATGGCGATCGCCCGCGACCTCGCTGGCGATGATTACAAATCCGTTGCCATCATTGGCGATGGTTCCCTCACCGGAGGGATGGCCTTGGAAGCAATTAACCATGCCGGCCACCTGCCCCACACCCGCCTCATGGTCGTCCTCAACGACAATGAAATGTCCATCTCCCCCAACGTCGGGGCCATCTCCCGCTACCTCAACAAAGTCCGCCTCTCCGACCCGATGCAATTCCTCTCCTCCAACATTGAGGAGCAACTGCGCCATCTGCCTTTCTTCGGTGACAGCCTCACCCCCGACATGGAGCGGCTTAAGGAAAGTATGAAACGGCTCACGGTTCCCAAAGTGGGGGCAGTGATTGAAGAGTTAGGCTTTAAATACTTTGGCCCCGTCGATGGTCACAACCTTGAAGAACTGATCGACACGTTCAACCAAGCCCACAAAATGCACGGGCCGGTTCTTGTTCATGTCTCCACCACAAAGGGCAAAGGCTACGAAATCGCCGAAAAAGACCAAGTGGGCTACCATGCCCAATCCCCCTTTGACCTCAAAACCGGCAAAGCCTACCCCAAGAAAAAGCCCACCCCCCCCAGCTACTCAAAAGTTTTCGCCCACACCCTCACCACGTTGGCGGCCAATAACCCGAAAATTGTCGGCATCACCGCCGCCATGGCCACGGGGACGGGTCTGGATAAGCTTCAGCAGAAACTGCCGAAACAATATATTGATGTGGGGATTGCCGAGCAGCACGCCGTCACCCTGGCCGCCGGTTTAGCCTGCGAAGGGGTGCGCCCCGTCGTGGCGATTTATTCCACATTCCTGCAACGGGCCTATGATCAGGTGATCCATGATGTTTGCATTCAAAAACTGCCGGTGTTCTTCTGTTTAGATCGGGCTGGCATTGTGGGGGCTGATGGCCCCACGCACCAAGGGATGTATGACATTGCCTATCTCCGTTGTCTGCCTAATTTGGTGATTATGGCCCCCAAAGATGAAGCGGAATTACAGCAAATGCTGGTGACGGGGGTCGATTATACCCATGGCCCCATTGCGATGCGTTATCCTCGCGGCAATGGTGTGGGTGTGCCTTTAATGGAAGACGGTTGGGAGCCGTTGGAAATTGGTAAAGGGGAAATTCTGCGCCACGGGGATGATCTCCTATTGTTGGGCTATGGTTCCATGGTGCAAACGGCGCTGCAAGTGGCGGAATTGTTGGGCGAGCATGGCATTGGCGTGACGGTGATTAATGCCCGGTTTGTGAAGCCCTTGGATACCGATCTGATTGCGCCGTTAGCGCGTCAAATTGGTAAGGTGGCGACCATTGAAGAGGGTTGCTTAATGGGTGGTTTTGGTTCTGCGGTGTTGGAAGCTTTGCAGGATCACGATATTCATGTGCCGGTGAAACGGTTTGGTGTGCCGGATATTCTGGTGGATCATGCCACGCCGGATCAATCCAAAACTGATCTGGGCCTCAACGGCTCCCAAATTGCCGAACAGTTACGGGCCCTATTCTTCACGACCCAACACCCCACCCCCGTCGCTTAAATGGCAACGATCCACTGCCCCCCTGGGTGAGGGGGGCAGGGAAACTTTAGGGAAATTTTAGCAATGGGCGGCGTAAACCCCATCAAGAAGGAGGTTCAACGCCTTCACCGCCGTTTCTGTGGCTTCCACCGCAGCGGCTTGGCTTTCCGGTGTGGTGCAGAGCTTCGCCAAAGCTTCGCGGGTCATCGCGCTGTGGATTTCATCCGCCGCTTCATGGACTTGGAAGAACGACAAAGCCGCCTCGCTATCGATGCCATAGAATTCCTGCAAACCGGCGATTTTCGTCGTCGAAACGGCGGGAATTTGGGATTCATAGGCATAGAGGGCCGCCATCCCCACAGCGGGATCTGTATCGCGGGCCAGGGTTTTCAAGGTTTGCACCGATTCCTGGGTTTCCTGGGCCGGTTCATGGTTTAACACCGCATCACGATCTACACCGAGACCTTCGGCAAACCGCAGCCACAGTTCCGGGTGATGGTTCGCGCCCCGCTCCTCTTCGATCAGGTTTTCCAAGAGCATTTGGCGGATCTGGAGATCATCACAGGCCGCATGGGTGGCGCTCACATAGGTGGGGAAGTAATGGACTTGGTGGTAATACTCCTTGGCATACTCCTGAAGGGCGTTGAGGGTGAGCTTGCCTTCATTCCAAAGTTGATAGAAAGGATGCTTGAGGAGATGGTGGCTCTCAACGATCGCATCCAGTTGAGCCAGTAATTCTGAAGCAGTCAAGGGTTTTGCCTGGGTGAACATAAACAGCTTTTATCCTTATAGTTGAGGAATATTGCTCAATGTATCACGGCCTTTCGGCTCTCGTCCCATGACCCCATCCCCCGATCCCTTGCCGGTGCAGCCTGAGACTCCCCTAACAAAAGCTCCCCCGATCCCCAATATTGACGGCATTCGCCGCCTCAGTAACTTGCTGGATGAGGCGATCGCCATTCCCGGCACATCCTGGCGATTTGGTTTGGATCCGCTCCTGAGCTTGATCCCCGCCGCTGGCGATTATTTCAGCCTCACCCTCTCTGTTTATATCGTTTGGCAGGCTTACCGCCTGGGCACACCGAGGGAAACGCTGATCCGCATGGTGATTCATTTACTGGTGGATGCCTTCCTGGGGACAGTGCCGGTGGTGGGGGATGCCTTTGATTTTGTTTGGAAAGCCAATACGAAAAATTTGCGACTCCTGGAAAGCCATTTGGAGGATGGGTTGCAGGCCCGTAAAGGCGATCGCTGGTTTTTGCTCCTACTCATTAGCGGCGTGAGCCTCTTTGCCATTGCAACAACGGCGCTCTTTTTGTTCCTGTTGCGGGGGCTGTTGCTCATCCTCTTTCCCGCCGGTTAACCCCCTTGGCCGATGTCCCCAGTCCGATACACTGGAAAATGCGCCTTTTCAACCCTACCCTACCCCTATGAATTCTGCTGATCCGGCTCCCCTCCAACGTCATCGCCAACAATTCCCCGGTTTAGTCAATAAGGCCTATTTCAACTTTGGCGGCCAGGGGACGATGCCCAAGGCGGCGATGGAGGCCATCTATCGCGCCTATGAATATGTTCAACAACAGGGGCCCTTTTCCACGAAAGTTAATGATTGGGTGGTGCAGGAGGGGGCGGCGATGCGGGCGGCCTTTGGCCAGGAGTTGGGAGCGCATCCCGACACAATTACGCTGACGGAAAATGTGACAGCAGGGTGCAATATCGCCCTCTGGGGGATTCCTTGGGAAGCGGGGGATCATATCCTGATTACCGATTGTGAGCATCCGGGGGTGATTGCGATTATTAAGGAAATTGCCCGCCGGTTTGAGGTGCGGGTTTCCACCTGCCCGATTATGGCGACGCTGAACCGGGGCAATCCGGCGGTGGTGATTGAACAGCATTTGCAGCCCCAAACCCGTTTGGTGGTGGTGTCCCATCTGCTCTGGAATACGGGGCAAATTTTACCCTTGGCGGAAATTATTGGCATTTGCCATAGTCGAGAGCGTCCCATTCAGGTTTTAGTGGATGCGGCTCAATCCGTGGGCTCGATGCCCTTGGATTTGGCAGCCTTGGGGGCAGATTTCTACGCCTTTACGGGCCATAAGTGGCTTTGTGGCCCGGCGGGGGTGGGGGGATTGTATGTGCGGCCTGAAGCCTTGGAAACCCTGGCCCCCACGTTTGTAGGCTGGCGGAGCATCAATATGGATAGCACCGGGATGCCGACGGGGTGGAAACCCAATGGGATGCGGTTTGAGGTGGCCACTTCTGCCTATCCCCTCTATGCGGGGTTACGGGCGGCGATCGCCACCCATAGCAAATGGGGAACCGCCGAGGAGCGGGCCTTACAAATCCAGAAAAATGCCGAATACCTTTGGCAGGGTCTTTCTCTCCTCCCCAAGGTGCAATGTTTACGGAGTACGCCCCCCGATGCGGGGATTGTTTCCTTCCGGCTCAAGGCGGATATTCCCCATAAGCAGTTAGTCCAAGCCTTAGAGCAGCAGGGGTTTTATCTCCGCACAATTATCAGCCCCGACTGTGTGCGGGCCTGTGTCCATTACCTCACCCTCCCGGCGGAAATGGATCAACTGATCCGCGTCCTCGCCAGCCTCTAGCCTCCGGGAGAATTTAGTTTTTGGTGGAGGGGGCGATCGCCTCGCCTGCCCCTTGCCAACCGGCAAAGCTGGGTGGAAAACCGCGAACATTGTCATAACCCAAGAGTTGCAACGTCATCACCCCCATAGCTGATCGATAACCGGAGGAGCAGTAGACTACTACCGGGCGATCGGCGGGAATCTGATCGAGATTCTGCGCTAAGGTGCGCAGGGGAATGTTGATTGCGTTGGCAATATGGCCGCGTTGATACTCGGAGAATTCTCGCACATCGACTAAAACCGTTTGACTATCCTTTAACTGCCGTTTTAAGCCCTCCACATTGGGAATCGTGTAGTAGCCCGATGGAATCGACGTTAAAAAGCGATCCAGTGCTAAGGCTCCCAGGGGTTCAGCTTGCGCTGGCATCGTTTCAGTTGCCGTGAGTGGTGCGGCGATCGCCGGTTTTTGCCCAACACCCCCGAGGCAAATCCACAGGGCAAGCCCGATCAATATGGTGTGAAAAATCGGCTTAAATTGCATTAATATTTCTCGAAATACATTCAACATCACTATATAGCAATTTCTCGATCTATGATGTACATTCCGAAGCCCCTCGCCCTCCTTGGGAGAGGAGTTTGGGGTGAAGGCTTCACCTTATGGGTCACGAAAATACTATGGCAATCTAGCTAGAACCCTGAACCTATGTTCTGAAAATCTCCAGCGCCACGGTGAAACTAGATTTTTTGTCCTCTATTGTCTTCAAAAACTTAGTTTTATTACATTTTATCTCGTAGTTAATCAATTCATTCAATTCAGACCATAAATAAATCAATGGGCTGTCAAGCTAGCCTTGGAAGTCCAAGTCTTGGCTTCATTGTTAGTCGCTCTGCTCATCAGTAAACCACGTTTTGTTGATGAATAGAACGCAGCAGTTAGCCAAAACATCCCAAAATACCCAGGGTTATTGAAATGAGTCAGCAAAAAGGTTCCCATGATGCCAAGGATGCCAAGGATTCCATCTCCCACTACGATGCACATATCATTCCTGCTGAATCTGTCGCCCGTCAACATCGGGAAGGCAAGGACTTTGGCCACACCTCTCATGTTGAAGAAGATGGCACATTGACCCAATCAACAGAAGGTTACACAGTGGATCAAGAGGGGCTGATCAATAACTACGCCATTGAGCCAGAAATGTATATTGATGTTCCAGGTGATTTGCGAGAACAGCTTGCCCAGGAAAAAGCAGAACATGACCACCAGTTACAGGAATTATCTGAGGATGAGGAGGGTAAACTGACCACCAAACATGATTGGCGGCATCGAGGGCCGGGCTTGATTTAAAATAGATGAAAATTAGTAGGAGAAAACGATGCAAACGTTGTACTCGTATATTTTGAATCTTGTTTTGATCGTGGGTGTTAGTCTCCTATCGATGGGTTGGCAGCCAGCGATCGCCTCCGCCGCGCCCATCATTCCCCATGCTGACGACTTGGTGCAGGTTGTTCAAGAAATTGAATCCCTAGATGCGATGCGCACCGGGTTGGCTGCTTCCCTAGAAGGCAGTACGGAAGTGCCGACTATGGAAACCTTCAATGACCCCCACCTGGCATCCGCCGAGGTGGGGGAGTGACCGGAGATAAC
>RECT01000295.1 GCA_007693875.1 Spirulina sp. DLM2.Bin59 | reverse complement strand
TGTCTCCTGCCGCAGTTGTGGCGAAGTGCTCCTTTGCCCCCATTGCGATGTTTCGCTTTACTACCACCACAGCGGCGAATTTCCCCTCCTCATTTGCCACTACTGCAACCATCGCCAAGGCCACCCCCCTCAATGTCCCGCCTGCGGTTCCCCCTTTTTAAAGAATTTTGGTAGTGGTACTCAGCGAGTCATGGAACAATTAGCCCAACAGTTCCCAGAACTCCGGGCCATCCGGTTTGATAGCGACACCACCCGCCGCAAAGACTCCCACCGCAGCCTCTTAGACCAGTTTGCCCAGGGAGAGGCGGATCTCCTCGTAGGGACGCAAATGCTCACCAAAGGGTTAGATATTGCCCAAGTAACCCTAGTGGGGATTTTGGCCGCCGATGGCCTGCTCCATCGGGCCGATTATCGCGCCAGTGAACAGGCCTTTCAACTCTTGACCCAAGTCGCCGGGCGGGCCGGTCGTGGGGCAGAACCGGGGCGGGTAATTCTGCAAACCTATAGCCCCGATCATCCCGTGGTTAAAGCCGTACAAGCCTATGATTATCCAAGGTTTGCAGCGACAACGCTGGCAGAACGCCAGAGCCACGGCTACCCCCCCAACCGCCGCTTGGTATTGCTCCGGCTCACGGGGTCTAATTTAGCAGTGGTGCAACGGACAGCGGAATTGATGGCGATCAAGGGGCGATCGCTCCTCCCCCCCAGCGCCCTCCTTTTAGGCCCTGCCCCCGCCCCCGTGATGCGGGTCAATCGTCGGTTTCGTTGGCAGATCCTAATCAAATTTCCCAACAACCTCACCCTCTTACCCGACTTCTCGCCATTGTTGGCCCTCTGTCCCTCCACCGTCAGTTTTAGCTTAAATATCGATCCCCTCCGGTTGGAATAGAGGCAAGCCCGAAGCTAGCGGCCCGCTGCCATGGGTGGTGAAATCTGGTCTCACTGGAAAAACTGTAGGAGCAGGAGAATTTTCACAGGATCAAAAACAATCTATAATTGGCAAAAAGGGGTAAAACTACTGTTCTCGCAATTCCAAAATCATTATTTTTACCATGAAAATTGCATTTGTTGGATGTGGTTATGTTGCCGATTACTATATCAGAGCCTTAGAATTTCACCCCACCTTAAAACTGGTTGGCGTAACTGATCACAATCCTCAGCGGCTTCAGAAATTTTCCGACTTTTACTCGGTTCCTCGCTACAGTTCTCTGGAGGAGATTCTAGAAAAAACTGATGTAGAAATTATCTTAAACTTAACCAACCCCAGAAGTCATTTTGATGTGTCTAAGCGTTGTCTAGAAGCAGGCAAACATGTCTATTCTGAAAAACCCCTAGCGATGACCATCGATCAATCCAAAGAACTGGTCAACCTAGCGGCAAGTCATAATCTACAAATTTCCTCTGCACCCTGTAGCCTCTTGGGAGAAACGGCTCAAACCCTGTGGCGAGCGATTCGGGAAAATGTTGTCGGCCCGATCCGGTTGGTTTATGCCGAAATGGATGATGGCATGGTACACAAAGCCCGCTATCAACAATGGTTAAGTCGTTCAGGGACACCTTGGCCCTATCAAGATGAGTTTGAGGTGGGTTGTACCCTTGAACATGCGGGTTATTATGTCAACTGGTTGACGGCTTTTTTCGGGCCCGCAGTGTCAGTAACGGCATTTTCAGCTTGTTTAATTCCTGATAAGGAAACAGATGTTACCCTTGACCCCAAAGACACACCGGATTTTTCCGTGGCCTGTATTCAGTTTCGCTCCGGTGTTGTTGCCCGGGTTACTTGTAGCATTGTGGCCCCCCATGATCACGCCTTGCGAATTATTGGTGATCAGGGCATCCTCAGTATTCATGAATGTTGGGATTATGGGGATCCGGTCTATGTCCAGAAGCTGATGCGGATTCGCCGTAAGGTTTTTCTGAATCCGATTAAACGTCGCTATCCCCTCGTCCGTAAAGCATTGAAGGTGAATAAGCGGGGTATTCAACAAATGGATTTCTGTCGGGGGGTTGCGGAGATGGCCGCTGCCCTGCGGGAAAATCGTCCGAGTCGGATGGCTGCTGATGTTTCTCTCCATAACAATGAGCTGGCGATCGCCATTCAGAATGCCCTAACCACGGGGGGATCTTACAAAATGACCACCTCTTTTGAACCGATTACACCCATGGATTGGGCCTTGGCGTGATGGCGGCAAAAAACACAAGATCAGGCATAGATGCCCCTGGGGCGGAGGACAAATGGAACTGTTAATTACTGGTGCGTCGGGGTTTGTGGGTAAATATGTCGTTGCGGCAGGGTTACGGCGGGGCCACAGGGTTAAGGCTGTTGTTCGACCGGAAACTGATGTAACGGGTATCCCTTGGCATGACCATGAGCGTTTGGAGTTGGTGCGCCTTGATCTGGGTCAACCCACGGAACTGACTGCGGCCCTAAGGGGTGTTGAGGCGGTGATCCATCTGGCGGCGGTAAAATCTGGTGATTTTGACCAGCAGTTTGCCGGTACGGTCAGGACAACTGAGGCGCTATTTGCGGCCATGACGGCGGCGAAGGTTTCCCGCTTGGTGGCAGTGAGTACGTTTTCGGTGTACGAATACGAGCGAAAACGGGCCCATAGCCTTTTAGATGAGGATTCGCCGTTGGTGACGGCGGAACGGGTGAAGGATCGGGATGCCTATTGTCAAACGAAGCTGATACAAGAGCAACTTTGTCGGGAGTTTGCAGCAAAGGGGGGGAAGGTGACGATTCTGCGGCCGGGGATGATCTACGGTCGGGAATACCTATGGCACGCGCTGTTGGGGGCGGAATTTGGCTCGGTGCTGTTGCGCATTGGCAGTCGGGGAATTTTGCCCCTCAGCTATGTGGAGAATTGTGCTGAGGCGATGATAATCGCGGCGGAATCGGAGGCGGCCATTGGCCAAACCCTGAATATTGTTGATGATCACCTCCCTACCCAGGGGCAATATACTCAGGAATTAAAGCAACGCTACCCCGCGCCCAAGTTGTACTATTGTCCTTGGGTGGTGATGAAGTCCATTGCTGGTTTCGGTTGGTGGATTAACCAGACTTTCCTGAAGGGGAGGGCAAAAATGCCGGGCATTATCGTTCCGGCCAGGCTCCACGGCCGGTTTAAGCCGTTGCGTTATACGAATCAACGGGCCAAGGTGGTGCTGAACTGGCAACCGCAATATAGTTTCACGGCATCCCTCGATCGCAGTTGTGGGGATTTGGAATTATTGAAGGTTTAGCGAAGATGGTGCGTCAGCCATTAAACTACTTGTTCGCGTCATGGGTCGATTAATCTGACGCACCATCCGGCTACATCAGGCTAATTGAACGGTCGGAAGGGATCGTTAGGACGATTGCCCCCTAGGAGGGATTCGATGGTTTTCGCCCCCAATTGATTTCCCTCTCTTTGGTATAAATCTAGGGCGGTGCGCCAGGCAGAAAGGGCTTCGGGACGGCGATCGCGATATTCCAATGCCAACCCTAAACGGTGATAACCCTTGGGATCTTCGGGGGCCAATTGGGTGACACGGCGATAGGCCACGATCGCCGGCATATAGGCCCGCCGTTGGAAGAGAATATCCCCGATTTCCAATTGCCCCTGGGGTGTATCAGGAGCCATGGCCACCGCCCGGTAAAAAATATTTTGGGCTTCGTCAACATTGCCCTGCTCCTGCAGGAGGCTACCAATTTGCACCTGAACCATGGGGTTGCGGGGGTTAATGCGGGCGGCTTGATTGAAGGCCTGCAGGGCTGCCTCTTGGTTTGTCGTCATGCCAATCAGAAAAATCCCCAACTGCATCCAGAGGTTGCCATTATGGGGATGGCGTTGGGTTGCCTGCTGAAGTAAGCTGATCGCCTCCTGGGGGCGATCCTGCTCTAGCAAGGCCGTCGCCATCATGCCATACACCCCCCCATCTTTAGGATCCAACTGGGCCGCCTGTTGATAAACCTGATAGGCTTCCCGGTGGCGACCCTGACGCATCAACACCACCCCTAAACCGAGGTAGCTATCAATGTGGTTGCGGTTATGTTGGAGGGCGCGGCGATAGCTTTGCTCTGCATCCCGGTTGCGGCTCAGTTGGGCTTGGGAATAGGCTAAGGCATGAAGGAAATGGACATTATTGGGATCGAGAATCAGGGCATATTCATAGGCCTGAATCGCTGCGGTGTAGTTCCCCTGCAAGGTATGGAGGTAGCCAATGCCGGAGTAAATACGCGGGTTGGTGCGGTCAATGTACACCGCTTCTTGGTAAATGTCTAAGGCCCGCTGAAAATTGCCCGCATCAACAAAATCTCGCCCCTGACGGAGGAGATTATCCAGTTGCTCTGAGCGGTTCGCTCCCTGTGCCCAACTGGGGACGGGGTTGGTCGTCAGGACTATTGTTAAGAGGGCAGAGGCGATCAGTACGCTATGCCGTAGTTTGCTCGTATGCTTTCGATTCTTCATTTTTCCCCCTAGAGACAGAGCCACCAAACTCTTCCCATCGCCAAAACACATCGTCGAACTTAAACTAAACCGGCAGACGATCTGCGATCGCCCCCTGTTTAGGCCTGTTGCCGATACCAATTAATTGTATTCTCTAAACCTTGCTTAAACGCTACCTCCGCCACAAAACCAAACTTTTCCTTGGCCCGTTGGGTATCGAGGCAACGGCGGGGTTGGCCGTTAGGTTGATCCGTTTGCCAGACAATTTCGCCGGTAAAGCCCATCAGTTCACAGATCAGTTCCACCAAATCCCGAATCGAAATCTCGTAACCCGTCCCCAAATTCACCGGCTCCGGTTCATCATAGCCTTGGGTGGCCATGACGATACCCCGGGCGGCATCGGTGGAATAGAGAAACTCCCGCGTTGGGCTACCATCCCCCCAAACCGGTAAGGTTTGATCCCCCCGCTGCTGGGCTTCATGGACTTTGTGAATTAAGGCCGGGATAACGTGGGAACTGGCGGGGTTAAAATTATCCTCCGGCCCATAGAGGTTCACCGGCAGTAAATAAATACCATTAAAGCCGTACTGTTGCCGATAGGCCGCTAATTGTACTAATAACGCCTTTTTCGCCACACCGTAGGGGGCGTTGGTTTCCTCAGGATAGCCATTCCAGAGGTCATCTTCCTTGAAGGGAACCGGCGTAAATTTGGGATAGGCGCAGATCGTCCCCACACAGACAAACTTTTCCACCCCGGCTTGATGGGCGGCGTGGATCAATTGCGCCCCCATCATTAAGTTGTCATAGAACAGTTCCGCCGGTTTTTCCCGGTTCAGGCCAATGCCCCCCACATGGGCGGCGAGGTGGATGACAATATCCTGGTCTTGTACCGCCGCTCCACAGGCGGCCATCTCACAGAGGTTATAATCCTGCGATCGCACCACCGTAATCTTTTCCTCGGCAGCACCAGCGGCTTGCAATTGCGCCACCACCTGCTTCCCTAAAAACCCTGCCCCCCCTGTGACGAGGATGCGCTTCTCTGCGAGTGAAATCATGGCGAGCCTCCCGATCCTGTTGATTCTGTGCTTAATCCACCGTCATGCTGGTATGGCGCACATAGGCCATATCCGCTTGTAGTTGCTCCGACGTGACTCCGCCAGGGGATGCCAACCCCAGCGCCATCAGATCCGCATCCACCATCAGCTTCACTAATTCTTCAAACGTCACCGAAGGCTGCCACCCTAATTGGGTTTTTGCCTTGGTACAGTCCCCGATCAACAATTCCACCTCCGTCGGCCGTAAATAGCGGGGGTCAAATTTGACATAATCTTCCCAATTCAGATTTACATAGCCAAAGGCAATATTGAGAAACTCGCGGATTGAATGGGTTTCATTCATAGAGATGACATAATCATCGGGCTGATCCTGCTGCAACATCAACCACATCGCTTTCACATAATCCTTGGCATAGCCCCAATCCCGCTTAGAGTCCAAATTGCCTAGATAAAGATCCTCCTGTTGGCCGGCGAGGATCCGGGCGATCGCCCGGGTAATCTTCCGCGTCACAAAGGTTTCCCCCCGTCGCGGTGACTCATGGTTAAACAAGATGCCATTACAGGCAAAGAGATCGTAGGATTCCCGATAGTTGATCGTTTGCCAGTGGGCATAGACCTTGGCACAGGCGTAGGGACTGCGGGGATAAAAGGGGGTTTGCTCCGTTTGGGGGACGGCTTGGACTTTGCCGAACATTTCCGAGGAACCGGCTTGGTAGAACCGGACTTGATTGCCGGTGCGGTGTTGATAATCCCGAATCGCTTCAAGAATTCGTAACGTCCCTAAACCGACGGCATCGGCGGTATATTCCGGCGCATCAAAGCTCACCCGCACATGGGACTGCGCCCCGAGGTTAAAAATCTCCTGAGGTTCGATTTCCTCAATAATCCGCCGCAGGGTCGTGCCATCGGTGAGATCACCGTAATGGAGAAAAAACCGCGCTCCCTCACTGTGGGGGTCAACGTAGATATGGTCAATGCGATCGGTGTTGAATGTGGAGGTGCGGCGAATAATGCCGTGGACTTCGTAGCCTTTTTCCAGGAGCAGTTCGCTTAAATAGGAGCCATCTTGGCCCGTAATACCTGTAATCAGGGCTTTTTTTAATTGCGTCATACTTGAGTCTTCCTGAGCAGCGTTGCGGTGGGAGTGATCTCCACAATGGCACCACCATAGGCGAAAACCTGGGGAAATGGTGTGATCTGTTCCCAGTGACCTGAAAAGGAAAAGCCTTCCTCCCGAGGTCCATGGTTTTAGTATGCGCCGGTATTGCGGGGAAACAAAACCACGCCAATGGTTTTGGCAATGATCAACAGGTCAAGCCACCAACTGTGGTGGCCGGCATAGTACAGATCAATTTGCACACGGCGATGGTAGGGAATGTCATTGCGACCGGAAACCTGCCACAGGCCGGTGATCCCGGGTTTAATGGTCAAGACCTTAGCCATATAGCGGCCGTAGCGGGGTAACTCTTCCGGCACGAGGGGGCGGGGGCCAACCACGCTCATATCCCCCCAAAGCACATTCCAAAATTGCGGTAACTCATCCAAACTGGTGAGGCGCAGGAATTTACCAATGGGGGTAATGCGGGGGTCTTGACGGAGCTTGTAGTCCGATTCAAACTCTTCCTGAAGTTGAGGACAACTCGAAACCATATCCGCCAGGAGTGTATCGGCATTATGGACCATGGTGCGAAATTTGATGCACCGAAAGGGCTGGTAATGCTTGCCGATGCGTTCTTGACTGTAGAATATTGGCCCCGGTGAAGTGATGGCAATTAAGGCGGCCAGGATCAGGTACAGAGGTGAAAGGGTGATTAAAATCGCAGCAGCAAAGAGAATGTCAAAGATCCGCTTGGCAAGGATGCTTTCGATGGGGCGGGCCATCGCTCGCGGCGAGCGGGCCCGGTTTTTTTTCGTCAGGGATTGATGGCTCCTAGCCACTAACCCACGGATTAGCTTGACGGAAACCAATTGGCTTTCGGCGGTCATTGTACTCCTTCACATCACACCACATAAGAATTGCGATCGCTAAGTTGCCTTAACGTCATCAAACGATTCCCCTCACAAGGGATGGACTCGCCCCGTCACGGACTGGGCTGACCAATCGGCATAACACTGATCGAGAAACTCGAGGTAGTGTTGCTGAAAAACTGTCGCGGCAAACTTTTGGGCTTGCTGTTGACAGGATTCTGGTCGAATTTTGCCACAGATCTCCTCAAAAATCTTAACGGCTTTCACAAGGGCCGTTGAATTTTGAGGCTGAAACCATAAGCCTGTACCGGTTTGGGGGTCTTGACGAATATCCCGCACGGTCTCTAAGGCTCCGCCAGCCCCATAGGCGATTACGGGGGTTCCGCAGGCTTGGGCTTCAACAGGGGCGATGCCAAAATCCTCGCAGGCGGCGTAAATAAAGGCTTTGGCTTGGGCCATGTGGGTGGCAACAACAGCATGAGATTGATTCCCGATCAGTTGGACATTGTTGCGGGCGATCGCCCGCAGGGCGGAGAGTTCCGGGCCATCGCCAATCACAATCAAGGGGAGTTGAAGTTGATTAAAGGCCTCGACAATTAATTTTACGCGCTTATAACTCACTAACCGGCACACCGTCAGGTAAAAATCGGCTTTTTGGGGTTGATAGGCAAACCGATCCACCGCCACGGGGGGATAAATTACCTCAGCGCGGCGGCGGTAGCATCGCCAAATCCGTTGGGCGGTGTGGTGGGAGTTGGCGATGAAGTAATCAACGCGGTTGGCGCTGAGGACATCCCATTGGCGCAGGTAGTGGAGAATCAGCCGGGTGCAGAGGCCGGGAATACCGCGACCGAGGCGACTGCTCTGGAGATAGTCAAAGGTGAGATCCCAGGCGTAGCGCATCGGTGTGTGGCAATAGCAGAGGTGGAGTTGTTGGGAATGGGTGAGTACGCCCTTGGCGACGGCATGGGAGGAGGAGAGAACGACATCGTAGGCGCTGAGGTTGAGCTGTTCAATGGCGAGGGGAAAAAGGGGCAGGTATTGCTGAATCTTGCTTTTGGCCCGGGGAAAATGCTGTAAAAACGTGGTGCCGATCGCCCGGCCATGGAGGTAGCTCTCTGGATTGCCGGATTCAAAATCAATCAGGGCGTACAGATCCGCCTCAACCCCTTGCAGGATGGCCTGAACCACTAACTCTGATCCCCCCGTTGCTTGGGGTGTTAACCATTCATGCACCAGAGCTGTTTTCATGGGCGATCGTCCTCCGGATGATAGAGGGTGACACCGAGTTTGCGACTCACCCACACCTCAAAATTGCGGATCGGGTAGGATTGGGCCGCCGTGGGATCCACCATGGGCTCCACTAGAATTGTGAATAACCCGAGGCGATTCCCGGCCAGGGCATCGGTAAAGAGGCGATCGCCCACCATTGCCACCTTGGAGGGCGGCAAATCCATGGCCGCCATCGCTTCCCGCAATTTGCGGCGGGACGGCTTCCGCGCCCCCAGGATATAGGGCAGATCCAAGGACTGGGCAATACCACCAATGCGAGATTGACTGAGATTATTACTCACCAACCACAGGGCAACCTGGGGCCGCACCGACTCCACCCAGGCCACCACCGGCTCCGCCACCTCCTGTTGACGGAGGGGAACCAGGGTTTCATCCACATCTAAAATCAACCCCTTGAGGTCATGGTGCGCGATTACTGCCGGAGTAAGATCAAGAATCGTTCCCCCCAATACCAAACTGGGGCGCAGTAATCGATCCCATTGAATTGTTCCCATGATTGCCCTTTCCTTCAGTGCAAAGTCCCATTATCCCCCTAAGGCGTGGCCCGATTCCCCCGCCGTTGGGCGCGAATCCGGCGCACCGCCGCCTGGTGTTCTGCCAACGTGCGGCTAAACTCATGGGTGCCGTCATAATTGGCGACGAAAAAAAGGTAATCCGTCGCGGTGGGGTTAAGGGTAGCCCGTAGGCTTGCCTGGCCCGGACTGGCGATGGGCCCTGGGGGTAGCCCCGGATTCACATAGGTATTGTAGGGGTGGGCAGTGGCCACCTCTGTGAAGGTGAGGGGGCGATCGGGGGTTTGGCGACGGTTTAAAATATATTCCACTGTTGGATCTGCTTCTAATTTCATGCCCTGGGCTAGTCTTCGCCAAAAAACCCCAGCAATGATCCCCCGCTCCTCATCCACCGCCGCCTCCTTCTCCACTAAACTCGCCACTGTCACCCAGGCTAATAGACTCATCTGCCCTGGGTCTGCCTGTTCCTCATAGAGGGGCAGGGCCTTTTCAGCAAATCGGTTCAGCATGATCGCAATCAACTGTTGAGGGGTGACGGCTCCGGCGGGTAATTGGTAAGTATCGGGATAGAGAAAGCCTTCAACGGTGGCCCATTCGGGGTCAAGCCAAGGAAATTGATCACTGGGGATGGTTTGGGCTGCGGTCATAAAGGCCGCTGCGCTGAAATAGCCTTGGGCTTCCAAGGCTTGGGCAATCTGGGTGAGCCGCCATCCTTCGGGAATCGTGAAGCTCCGTTGCAGCACATCACCTTGCCAGAGGGTTTGGGCGATCGCCCCTAAATCTTTCTCGGGGGAGAGGAGATAACGCCCCGCCTTAAAACTGCCATTTTGATCCTGAATTGCCAATCGAAAGGCCCAAATATTCCAAGCCCAAGCGGAACGAATCACCCCCGCCGCCGCCAGATCTGCGCCAATTTGGCGCGTGGAAGTATTGCGGGGAATCTCAATCTGCACCGCGAAGGCCTCTGACCCCACCGCCGCCACCGGACTCGCGGCCCACCGCCACCACTGATAACCCTGCCAACTACTCAACAGCAGCAATCCCGGCAAAACCAAGAATGTATAGCCGCGTTTCCCCCACCCCCCCCACTTTTGCATCATTAACCCCTTGCAACCCTTGGTGCGATCGCGATCCTATGCCGGCATAATATCATCAAGCTTCAGATTCAGCCGGGGAAATAAACCCGAAATCAGCAGATCTGCCTAGCGATCGCGTGGTTATTCTTCTTCCTGTTCAATTTCTTGAATTAACAATTCCCGAAGATGGGGCTGTAGGGCTTGGACATCTTCAAGGGAAAGCAGTTCAATTTGCCGACTGGGCAAACGGCGGGCAAACAGTAGGAGGGGGGCAAGGGGGGTATAGATTTCGTATTCTTGGCCGTTGTGATAGAAGTGGGTGAGGAATTGAAACTGCTCCGATTCCACATTATCCTCGTCGGTTTCCACTTCAAGGGTGAGGATGTCTTCTTCGACGACATCGGGGAGTTCTCCCGACACTGTGAGGGTATAGGCGGCATAGTTGAGGGTGAGGTTATGCTCCGCTAGCACGGCCTTCGCATCGCCAAAAACCTGTTCAATTTCTTCGTTATCCTCCACCCAAGTGGCATCAGCATCATCTTCATCGCTATCCCAGGCAATGATCGTGATCGGCGCATCCACAGGCAGGAGTAAAAAATAAGTCGTGCCATTTTCATTGAACGTATGCTCAACGGTGCATTCCAGCGCCCGCCCTGCCTCATCCAATAGGGTCACGCTATCGGGGATGGATGGGTCGTGATCAGGGGAAAATTGAGAGGAGGGCATAGGCGGTTGATGGCGCAGGCGGTAGCTCTCAGAATATCAAAAAACGGTCAAGGCTTATGATTTATGGGGAATGGGGTTGTTGGCTTACGGGGCCAACTGCTCTAGCCAATTGCGGCTAAATTGGCAATCTTCGCCCATGGCATTGGAGAGGGTCATATCTCGCGGATCATTGGTGCTAAAGGTGATCTGGCCGGTGCGGGCTTGTTCGTAGGCGCGTGCATCGGTGAGCAGGGCGACGGTGGAGCGACGATAACGACAGAGGCCATAGACGGCTCGCTTTTGGGGTTGTTCTGCGAGAAAGGCATTCATCTGGACGACACAGCGATCGCTCTCCCAACCCCGCACGATACTTTCCACTACAATCCCCGGGATAAAAAACCCCATGGCGGTGGCCACGGGTTGGCATTGTTTGAGGTGATCGAGGTAGGTGACGGCGTTGACATAGTTGGGCAAACTGGGGGGCTGTACGGGTCGGCCATTATCGAGGCAAATCCGTTGGCCGCTACCATCTTCGTAGTATTCCCAACAGTCGGGGGCATTGGCGATCGCCTGGGGGGGAGTCATCAGGGTTAAGCTGAGACTGAGAAGGGGGGGGAGATGGGGGAATTTAACGATCGGTTTTTGGGTTTTTAGTTCATTGGTACGGGTTTTATTTTGTGCGAGGGGTTGGGCGGGGGGGTCTGGT
>RECT01000257.1 GCA_007693875.1 Spirulina sp. DLM2.Bin59 | reverse complement strand
GACTGGCCCAAGGAGGGCGACTAAAGTCGCTCCTGTCGTCTTTCATCCCCGCAATAAATTGACGCGGCTTTCAGACTCCCGCACTATTTTCGTAAAATGGAAACTAGAATGCGACCAAGGTTAAAATGGCCCGGTTATGCTCAACGCCCTCTTGGAAATTCAACAACTTTTGTTGGATGATAGCAATTTAGACCATTGCTTAGCAGCAATTTTACCCATACTGGGGCAAATTGCCCGGGTCGAGCGGGTGTGCTGGTTTGATCGATTAACCTCAGCAGATCAGGAGGTTTGGTTCCTGCTCCAAGATCAGTGGGTGGTTCCCCCTTGTCCTCGTTTATCTTCACAGGAAGAGACACTCAAGCACTGGCCCAAATCTTGGCAGATTAAAATGGCTCAGGGGAAGGTAATTTCCATCATCCCTGCCTTGGGGATTGGCATCGATGGCCCCTTACCCCCCACGGTGCAATTGGCAAACCTTCAGAATGCTTTAATCTTGCCTCTGACAATGCAGGGGCAAAGCCTAGGGTATTTGCGGTGTGATCATGTGGTTCAAGGGACAGAGGTCGCCCCCCTTGACCCGGTGCAACAGTTGTGGGATCAGGAAGTCATCAATCTCCTGCAATTGGCCAGTCAAGCCATTACCCTGCGATTGGCCCAACTCTATAGCGAATCCGAGCCCCATGCCCTCGGCGTTGGCGATCGCTTCTTTCTGCAATCCACACATCCCTGCTGCATTGCCGATTTTAATGGCTACTTTCAAGCCGTTAACCCCGCTTGGCTAGTGGTGACGGGCCACAGCACCGCCACCTTAACCACATCGCCTTTCCTTGATTTTGTCCACCCGGATGATCGGGCCCACAGCCAAGCAGCCCAAGCAATGCTGGTGGCGGGGCAAAACATCATCCCTTGGCAAAACCGCTATCGCTGTGCCGACGACAGTTATCGCTGGTTAGAATGGAACGCCGTCAGTGATACCGAAGCGCAGGTGATCTACGCGATCGCCCGTGATATTACCGCTCAAAAAGAACTAGAAATCCTCCAACAGGAAAGCCAGCAACGCCTCGAAGCCGCCCAAGCCCTGGCCAATGTGGGAGATTGGGAACTGGATTTGATCACCGGCCGCACCACTTGGTCGCGGCAACTCTTTGAAATTTTTGGCCTCTCTCCCGGAATTGATGACCCGGAAAGTCACCTCACCCATTCCGCCGCCGGGATGCTTCAGGGTCAATACTTCCATGCCATCCATCCCGAGGATCGCGCCATGGTTGAGGCAACGATTCAAAACGCCATTAACCATGGCAAAGGCTATGAACTGGACCATCGAATTATTTGCCCCGATGGTACGTTGCGTTACCTCCTTGTGCGGGGGCAGCCGATCCTCAATGATCGGGGTCAAGTCACCCGGTTGTTTGGCACAGCTTTAGATATTACCCATCAAAAAGCAGTGGAGCATCACCTCAATGATCGCTTCGCCCTTGAGCAATTAATCACCACAATTTCCACCCAATTCATTAACCTCGATTGGGCTGATATTGACCGCGAAATTGAGACCGCCCTCGGAAAAATTGGTGAATTTACCCAGGTGGATCGTAGCTACGTTTGTCAACTGGAAGGGCTCAAACTCAGGCATAGCCATGTTTGGCTCAATCCAGACCTCGACCATCCCCAACTGCTCTGTGATGCGATCCCGACCACGGATTTACCCTGGCTCATGGCCCAATTGCAAAAATTGGAGGTCATTACTGTCCCCTCGGTGGCCCAACTCCCCACCGCCGCCGCCCTCGAACAGGCCCACTGGCAACAACAAAAGATCCACGCTCTCATTGCCGTCCCGATTATTTCCCAAGGAGAACTAATCGGTTTCTTAGGGTTAGATGCGATTCAAAAACCGCGCAGTTGGGAAGGGGAAGATGTGGCCTTACTGCAATTAGTGGGGGAAATCTTCGCCAATGCGATGCAGCGGGAGAAAATTGAATCAGCCTTGAGTGAAAGTGAAGCCCGGTTTCGTCAATTGGCAGAAAATATCCAAAGTGTGTTTTGGATGGCTGATCCGATTTCTGGCCAGTTCCTCTATGTTTCCCCCGCCTATGAAACAATTTGGCAGCAATCCTGTGCAGATCTCTACCAAAATCCTCACATCTATCAACAGGTGGTTCATCCTGAGGATCAAGACATGTTTGAGGTCTTTTTAGCTCAACAAAAACAGGAAGCCTGTGAACTAGAATACCGAATTGTTCGCCTTGGTGGAGAGGTGCGGTGGATTCGCGATCGCGCCTTTCCGATTCGCAATGTCGCAGGAGTTATTTATCGAATTACGGGAATTGCTGAGGATATTAGCACCCACAAGTTCACCGAAGCGGCATTACAGGTGTTGCTCAAAAATACAGCCGCCAAAATTGGTAAGGATTTTTTCCGTGCCCTTGCAAAACAATTGGCGGCAGTTTTAAATGTGCGTTTTGCAGTGATTTCTGCTGCTGTGGATCAGCCTCCCACCCGGGCACAAACTTTGGCAATTTGGGAGGGCTCTGATTTTCAGAATGATTTTGAATATGACCTGGCCCATACTCCCTGTGCTTTCGTTGCCCGGGGGCAGGTTTGTGTTTATCCTAACCGGGTACAAACTGCATTTCCCCAAGATGATTATTTCGTAGTCAAGCGCATCGTTAGCTATGCTGGTATGCCCTTAAAGGATGCCAATGATCAGGTTTTGGGTCACTTGGCGATTATGGATACTAAACCCCTCTATGAGCCAGAATTACCGCTGTTAATTTTGCAAATTTTTGCGACGCGGGCGGGGGCAGAATTAGAGCGCCTCGTTGCTGAACAGGAACGCCGCCGCAGTGAGGAGCGTCTGCAACTGGCGGTGGATGGGAGTAGTTTGGGGTTGTGGGATCGTCAACCTCAGCAGAATACCGCCGTTCACAATCAGCGTTATTGGCAAATGCTGGGCTATGAGATCGGGAATCCTTTTGATACGGATGAGGGGTGGCGGGAATTGGTGCATCCGGAGGATCTACCGATCATGACTGACCAGTTAGAACGCCATATTGCGGGGGAAACGCCCGTCTATCAAGCGGAATTCCGCATGCGCCATCGTGATGGCCATTGGGTGTGGATTGCTTCCCATGGCAAGGTGTTTGATTACGATGCCCAGGGTAAACCGCTGCGGATTACGGGAACCCATATGGATATTACCGATCGCAAGGAAATGGAGCGGATTAAGGATGAATTAATTTCCGTGATTAGCCATGAATTGCGTACACCGATGACTTCTCTCCATGGTTCTTTAAAACTGCTGCTGACGGGGAAATTGGGACAACTCACCCCCCAGGGGCAACAGATGCTAGAAATTGCGGTGCGTAACACCGATCGCCTTAATCGCTTGGTGAACGATATTCTTGATCTCCAACGGCTCAAGGCGAAACAATCTCAATTTCGGATGGAGGCTTGGGATGTGGAAGGTTTATTGCGGGAGGCGATCGCCTCCCAAAATATTTTGGCCCTGGATCAGCATATTACCCTCGCCATGGCTCCCTTCCCTGATCCCCTAACGCTATGGGGCGATCGCGACTATCTCCTCCAAGTGCTGATCAACCTGATCAATAATGGGATTAAATTTTCGCCGCCCCAATCCAGCATTCACCTAGCGGCGAGCCACTACAGTACCAGCCATCTGGTCATCAGCGTTAGGGATCAAGGCCGGGGTATTCCCGCCGCCCAACTCCCGATTATTTTCGACCGCTTTCGCCAGGGGGATGGCTCTGATGTCCGGCAAATTGGTGGGACAGGTCTAGGGCTGGCCATCTGTCGTCAAGTGGTTGAACAGCATGGCGGTGAGATTTGGGTGGATACGGTGGTGGGGGAAGGGAGTACATTTGCCTTTACGGTTCCCATGGCTTCGCTTTGAGCTAGGGCAGCCTGGGGGAGGATCTACGGCCCGAAAACGGCTCTAGAGGTGGCAGGTCTGGCAACCTGTACAGGACAATGGAAGCGGGTCTATAGTTCCAAGCTTAAATCTGATGGATAACAATAACTGGATTCAAGAACTGTTCACGATTGGGATGGGCACTACGTCGTTTTTGGCTGAGAAATTAACGGAGGTGGGGGACCAATTAGTCCGGGAGGGTAAGATCGAGCCGGAGCAAGCCCGCGCCATCATTGATGAGGTGGTGGATAAGGTGAAGGGGGAGCAGGGGAATCTTGAGGAGCGGATGCAGTTGCAAATGCGCCATCTGTTTCGGGATTTTGGTGTGGCTCGCCAGTCGGAGGTGGATGAACTGCGGGGTCGCATTGACCGGTTGGAGCATCAAGTGCGAGATTTAGAAAATAAACTGTGGCGTTAATGGACTCAAACTATGCGTGAAATTTGGATTAGTTTTGGGATTATGACGGTGTGCGCCCTCGTGCTCGTCACCTCCTTGGTGTTTGGGTTGGGGAATGGGCCAGAGGCGATCGCCGCCGAAGCGGGTTCCTCCCCTGATACACTGACGGAGACGGTGGCGGCGGAAGCGCCCACCCTAACTTTAGATTTAGATGAGGAATCAACCCCTGTGAGTGAGATTGTGACAACGGAATCGGGTTTGCAGTACGAAGTCCTAGCGGCTGGGAACGGGCCGACCCCTGAGCGGGGTAAAACCGTGGTGGTGCATTACACGGGAACCCTTGAAGATGGCAAAAAGTTCGACAGTTCCCGCGATCGCGGCCAGCCCTTTTCCTTCAAAATTGGCGTGGGTCAGGTGATTAAGGGCTGGGATGAAGGGGTGATGTCGATGCAGTTGCGGGAGCGGCGCAAGTTGATCATTCCTGCGGAGTTGGGCTATGGTGCTCGCGGTGCGGGGGGGGTGATTCCTCCCAATGCAACGCTGATTTTTGATGTGGAATTGTTAGAAATCAATTAGGATCCCCCCTGCCCCCCTGAGCAAGGGGGGTTTTGGGATCAGAATATTTTGGGAACCTCGGAAACAATGCGGGTGATTGGTTTAATTAGCGGCACGTCGGTGGATGGCATTGATGCGGCCTGTGTGGATATTGAGGGGACAGATTTAGCCATTACCGTTGAATTGGTGGCGGGGCTGACTATGCCCTATCCGGCGGCGTTGCGATCGCAAATTCTCGACCTCTGTGGGGGGGCGGCCTTGACGTTGGCGGAATTTGCCATTTTAGATGAGGCGATCGCCCGCGCCTTTGCCGAAGCCGTCGCGGTTTTAACGGCCCAAACCGGCCCGGTGGATTTAATCGGCTCCCACGGCCAAACCCTCTACCACCGTCCGCCAGCGGGGGATCTGGGCTATAGCCTCCAATTGGGCCGGGGGGCAACGTTGGCCCACCTCACCCAAACCCCAACAGTGAACAACTTTCGGGTGGCCGACCTCGCGGCCGGCGGCCAGGGTGCGCCCTTGGTGTCCCGTTTAGATTTAGCCCTCCTCAGCCACCCCACCGAACCCCGCTGTATCCAGAACCTAGGCGGCATTGGCAACGTCACCTACTTGCCTCCCCGTCAACAACCGGATTGGCAAGATCAGGTTTTAGGCTGGGATACGGGGCCGGGAAATGTGTTATTGGATTTGGCCATCGCCCAACTCACCCATGGGCAACAAACCTACGATCCCGGCGGCCAATGGGCCGCCCAGGGCCAGCCCTGCCTCCCTCTCATTAAACAGTGGCTCAACCATCCCTTTTTCCGGGAACCCCCCCCCAAATCCACCGGCCGCGAACTGTTCAGCCCTGACTATCTCGCCCAATGCGCCAGCGAGGCCCAACCCTACGGCCTCAGTCCCGCCGATTGGCTGGCCACCCTCACGGAATTTACCGCCTTTTCCGTGGCCGACAGCTACCACCAATGTTTGCCCCAATCCCCCGCCCGGGTACTCCTAGCGGGGGGCGGCAGTCGCAATACTTACCTCTGTGAGCGGTTGGCCCACCATTTAGCCCCGGCAACGGTGGCCACCACCGCAGACTATGGCCTAGACCCGGATTTTAAAGAGGCGATCGCCTTTGCCGTCCTGGCCTATTGGCGCTTACAGGACGCGCCAGGCAACGTGCCAGCCGTCACCGGAGCCCAACAAGCCATCCCCCTGGGGGAAATCCATCCCGTGATTGGCCAAAACGGGGGTTATACTAGAGCCTGAAAACCTCATCTGTGCTGTTACACTGTGTCTCACACCTTTCTACTCGAGGAAGGGCGCTGGACCTTCAAAGGTCATTGGTTAGAACGCCAGGGTTTACCCTTGCCCATTGAAGGCAAAACCCTGATTGCCTGGGGTCAACAAAGCTGGTTTACCTGGGTGACGCGCCTCGAATTTCCCCAGGGAGAGCATCCACCAATTACCTTACAATATCGGGGCCGTTTAGATTTGGGCGATCGCTTCTACAACTTTGGTTTGCAACACAGCACCCTAGGTCGGGTAGAGGGAGAGGGCTGGATCGCGCCGGATTCCATTGTGCAACACTACCAAGTGATCACGGAAGATGATCGCCAAAGTCAGCGGCGCAACGGGTTTGAAACCCTCCATCGTCTAGATGAAAAAACCTACCTGTTTTCCGGTGGCACGTTTGTTGGCCCGGCACTGGTCACCACCATGGAGGCCATCCTCCAACGTCAGGGATAAGGTTGCTCCCGCGTCAGCCACGCTAAAATCACACCATAGCCAATCCGTGAGGATTGAGGCTCCAAGAAGGGGATCGCCATATGAGTACCGACCCAAACATTGGTCGTCGCTTGTCCAATCGCTATCGCTTAGTTGAACTCGCTGGCAAAGGTGCCATGGGACGGGTTTACCGTGCCGAGGATGCCCTGTTAGGGGGGGTGACGGTGGCGGTGAAATTTTTAGCCCAAACCCTGCTCAATCAGCGGATGCGCGATCGCTTCGAGCGGGAAGCCACCATCTGCGCCCTATTGGCAGAAAAAACCATGCACATCGTCCGCGTCAAGGACTACGGCGTGGACGAACATGATGTCCCCTACTATGTGATGGAATTCCTCGAAGGGGAAAACCTCAGCGACATGATCAAAAACAAGGCCCTCCCCTTTGGCCAATGTTTAAACGTATTGCGCCAAGTCTGTCGGGGATTGGAATGTGCCCACCAGGGGATTTTATTTAAAGGGGAACCGAGCCAAATTATTCACCGGGATATTAAGCCGAGCAATATCCTCCTGGTGCAAGATCCCAGTTTTGGAGAATTGGTGAAGCTCCTCGATTTTGGCATTGCTAAACTGGTGGAGGCCAATCGAGATCAAACCCACTCGTTTATGGGAACCCTGGCCTACTGTTCGCCGGAACAGATGGAAGGCAAAGAACTCGATAGCCGTTCCGACATCTACAGTTTAGGAGTGACACTCTACGAAATGCTGTCGCGGGATATGCCCCTCCTGCCGGAAAATAACTCCTTTGGGGGCTGGTATAAGGCCCACCATGATTTTCAGCCCCTACCCCTGCGGCCGGAATTGAATATTCCCTCAGAACTCAGTCAGTTGGTGATGCGGTGTTTAGCGAAAAATCCCGACCATCGCCCCCAATCGGCGCGGGATATTTTGCAACTGATTGAACCCATGGAGGCGGAATATAACCGCACCCGGAAGTTGGCGCAACTGGATGCGATCGCCCCCACCCTCGTTCGCGAGGAAAGCCGCACCCAATCCAGCCTTGAGCAAGTCTGCTGGCAACAGCAATGGCCTAAGGACAAGCCCCGCCAGAAAATTGTCTTTCCCCAACTGATCCGGGCTAGCAACGAGCTCTATGCCTCGTTATGGGTGATGCTCGAACTTCAGGATATTGTCAACCGTCGCTCCAGCACCCGTTATAACCAATTCCTCTTTTCCACCATTCCCCACCCGATGCTCCTCTGGTTGACGGTACTCTATAACCGTCGAGAGGGTGCCCGTTGGTTGCCCTGTTATCTTGACCTCAAAACCAGCATGGGGCAAAAAATTACCCATCTATTAGGGACAAACGGCTACTATCGCATCCTCTTCTTTGCCCTCGAAAATCCCAAACAATGCGAAAACCTCACCACCACCACCATTGACCCCGAACAATGCCGCCGCCTCCAAGATTGGGTACAGATCAGCAAGGGCCTACCCAATGCTGGGCAGGCCACGATGAGCAAAAGCTTGTTGCGTCAGGAGCTGGAAAAGCTCAAGCCCAAAATCCTCATGAAATTAGAGGCCAATGCCACCCAAAGTCATTACGGCTGACGCACCAGCAATCTGCGGCATGTCCGCTGTCTCAAACCAAAGGCGAACCCCCTCATTCTTTAGGGCTAAAGAACAGAACGGGGAACCCACTGTTCCGTAAGACCTCATTGGCAAAAGTAGGGGCAGTCCAGTCCAGTAATGCGCCCCGGCTCTTATAGGCGATGGCGATCGCACTAATATCCACATCCATGGCCACCGTCATCAGTTCCCGCAGGGGATCACCAGTCCGCACAATGGCTTCCACCGCTACCCCCGTGGCAGCCAGATCCGCCTTCACCTTAGCCAACTTTTCCGTCGCCATTTGGTGCTGATAACCATCCTGCTCCGCCCGTCGGCCCCCACCGGTCACCACCCACACCAAATGGCATCCCATCAGGGTATGGTCAGGATCCCCAGCAATTAATGTCTTAACACGCTCAACCAAATAATCTGCGGATTGACTGCCATTGTAGGGAATGAGCAGATTGCGCCAAAGATGTTGACAGCGTAAATTGAGTTCTTCCTCGCGATAGACCGAAACCAGTTGGGGACGCAAAATCAGGAGGGGGGTCTTAGTATTGCGGGCTAAACTCTGGGTCGTACTGCCGAAAACCGTTTCCTGCATCAGGCTCCGGGTCGGTGTGCCCATAAGAACCAGGTTAATGTGATATTGCTCGATCAATTTTGGAATGACCTCAGCGGCTTTCCCCGATCGCACCTCAACAAAAATTTCTACACCAGCCGGGGCATGCTCCATGGCTATCTTGAGGCGAGCTTGGGCCGCATCAATTTTTTCCTGATCAACCCGAGGCATGTCTCCTTCTTGCCAAAGGGGAACAATGTGGGCAAAGACAACCTGGGTCAACCCCCCTGCGGCTAAAGCGGGGACGAAATGGATCAGGCGTTGGAGACCATCGGAAAAGTCCGTACAAATTAAGCAGCGTTGGAACATAGAACAGAAGCTACAGAAGCTGAGGAGTGGGCTTGTCTTCTATTGTCCTACATCTT
The DNA here is from genome assembly GCA_007693875.1 of Spirulina sp. DLM2.Bin59. Taxonomy (GTDB): domain Bacteria; phylum Cyanobacteriota; class Cyanobacteriia; order Cyanobacteriales; family Spirulinaceae; genus Spirulina. The sequence goes on along the minus strand of RECT01000257.1, from coordinate 2,625 downwards.
ACTCCAGTCAGCCATAGGCAGGCGCTACCATCTGGAATTGCCAGCCACCCGGTTAAGGGTTAATGGATTGAGGGTACGCCCCGAAACCCCCAGCATTGTCGCCATGGTAACGATGCGAGAGTTGTGAGGTCGGCCTCTCCCCAAGGGACGGTTAAACCGTCACGGCTATGCGCCAATTCCCCATTCATGGCGCAGGAAGTCTTTATACATATTTTCCCGCACCAACATCTGGCGGTACATATTGACCAAAAACTCCTGGGCTTGCTCCCGACTCATTTGCTGCACCTGGGTTTCAAAGGAGCGGATATTGAACTGTTGTTCCAAGGAAAGATCAACGGGTTGGGACATGGGAACCTCCAAACGACAAACGACGTTTACTGTGGATCACGACAACCGGTAATGAACGAGTTACTGGTTATATTACAAAATCTAACAAATCCTTGACAGGATTGCCAGTTACCTCTGATACGGTTTTAAAAATTTTCCTGCGGTAACGGGGTTGAGGGGATCGGGCCGATGGATGTCTCTCTGGGGCATCCTGGGGGCGATCGCCTCTTCTCCCTGTCGTCATCTCCCCCCCCATTGCTCCAATCCTGCAAAAAAATTTGACCAAATGCGTAAACATTCTGTAATAATTAGGCGTGGGGTAGACAAAAAACAGTAAATTGTATCTGGCCAATCGATCATCAAGTTGGCGGGCCCGGCAGAAACCCCAGTCGTCGGGTTGTGCTATACCAGCCCATGGTTGACCTTGGCACAATAAAAACAAAAGCATCAATATAGACTGGGGGCAGAAATTTTATCCGTTGTTTTAAGGTGTTGATCCATGTGCAGTGTCGTTTTCCGCCAAACTGGCTATAGAACGGCGGGATTCAAGCTTCAAGATGTGGGCTTGGGTCACTGTATTCATTCACGGTGTTTATTGTTGTTCGGAGTTAACTTCCATGTCTATTCGTCTTTATGTTGGCAATTTGCCCAAGGAGTCCGTTGATCGCCAAGCCCTCCATGCTGTTTTTGAGGAGTTTGGCGAAGAAGTGTCCACCAAGGTGATCAAAGACCGTAAAACCGGCAAATGTCGAGGTTTCGCCTTTGTTACCGTTCCCACCGATGAGATGGCGGATCAGGTGATCGAAAAGCACAACGGTCAAGCCTTCATGGATACCACCCTCAAGATTGAAAAGGCTCTGCCTCGGGAAAAAGCCAAAGGGGAGAAAGAAGGCAGCACCCCCGCCCCCACCCCCACCGCGAAGCGGGCTCCCGGCACGAATAAAAAACGCCAAACCACCACGGCTTCCTCCTCCAGTGGCTCGGTGCAGCCCGATCCCCGTTGGGCGGATGATCTGGCCAAGCTGAAGGAAATGCTCGCTGCCCAAGCCAGCAACACCTAAGGGGGGATTGCAACCCAAATCCGCGCAGGCAGCCCTGGAGTTGTTTGCGCTTTTTATTATGGGTTCTGGCCAGCGGAGAACCCGGTTAAGCCGATCAACATCTCAACTACAGGTTTTGCCATCGGCACCCCTGTGATAGGGAGATCAGCCCGGAAATTCAAACCCTAGCCGCTTATTTTTCGAGCAACTTGGCCCATCGCCGGGCCATTAGCTTAAAATAAGTTAAAAGATATGTAAACTTTTTTAACTATTCTTTGCCAGTTGGGGCGTACCAATGATCTCTGTAAAATCCCTATTTTCCCCGGTAGAAGCTGATCTTGAGATTCTCACCACTAATCTCAAGGCCTTGATAGGGGCCAAGCACCCCATCCTCAGCGCCGCTGCCGAGCATTTGTTTGGGGCTGGGGGCAAGCGGATGCGACCCGCCATTGTCCTGATGGTGGCGCGGGGAACGATGCTGGGGCAAGAGATCACGCCTCGCCATCGCCGTTTGGCGGAAATCACCGAAATGATTCACACGGCGAGCTTGGTTCATGATGATGTGGTGGATGAATCGGAACTGCGGCGCAATGTGGCGACGGTGAATAGTTTTTTCGGCAACCGGATTGCGGTGTTGGCGGGGGATTTCCTCTTTGCCCAGTCTTCATGGTATTTGGCGAATTTGGATAATTTGCAGGTGGTGAAGCTGCTGTCGGAGGTGATTCGGGATTTTGCCGAGGGGGAAATTCGCCAGGGGTTAAATCGCTTTGATACGGATCTTTCCATTGAGGCCTATTTAGAAAAGAGCTATTACAAAACCGCCTCGTTGATTGCCAATAGTGCCAAGGCCGCCGCTGTTCTCAGCGATGCCCCGGAGGAGTTGACCCAAGAACTCTATCTTTATGGCCGTCATTTTGGTCTGGCGTTTCAAATTATTGATGATATTCTCGATTTCACCGCCACCAGTGAAGCATTAGGCAAACCCGCTGGCTCCGATCTCGCCAGTGGCAATCTCACGGCTCCGGTGCTCTACGCTTTGGAGGAGCACCCCTATATTGCGGTGTTGATTGAGCGGGAGTTTAGCCAGGCGGGGGATTTGGAGCAGGCATTGGAGTTGGTGAGTAATAGTCAAGGGATTGAGCGATCGCGCCAATTGGCTCAACACCATTGCGAAGCGGCCATCGCCCATCTCAAAACCCTGGCCCCCCCCCCCGGCGCCCAAACCCAAGAGGATTTGGGCAACAAACGCCGAAACCGG
>RECT01000434.1 GCA_007693875.1 Spirulina sp. DLM2.Bin59 | reverse complement strand
GATCAGTACCCGTTGGGCTTGGGGGGGGAGGGCTTGGAGGCCGTTATAAACGGAGTCTTGGCGAGTATCCCCCCCTGGGATCAGTTGAACGGGTTTGGTGAGGTAGATGTCGGCAATAATCTGCTCAAAGGCAGGGAAATCCTGGGGTTGTCCGATCAGGCCAATCCAGCTAATTTCCTGGGCCTGTTCGATCGCCTGGAGTGTCCAAGCCAAGAGGGGTTTATGGTTTAGTGTCAGGAGCAGTTTATTGCGATCGCCCCCCATTCGTTTCCCCAAACCGGCGGCCGGAATCAATAGGTGCATGGTGTATTTCTCAAAAAGCCTTAACCTTTGAGCCTATCACTCCAGGGGTTGAGTTGAGGCGCGATCGCACCTCTAAATGGACTAACAACGCATTAATATCCGCCGGATTTACCCCCCCCATGCGGGAGGCTTGACCAATGGTTAAGGGGCGAAGCTTTGCTAACTTCTCCCGGGATTCCTTCGAGAGGGTTTCAATGGCCCCATAGTCCAGATCCGGGGGAAGCTTGCGGTTGGCACTGCGGGCCACCTGATCAATTTGGGTTTGTTGCCGCTGGATATAACCGGCGTATTTAATCTCAATTTCTGCCCCTTCCCGTTCCGCCCGATTCAGGTCAGGATTCCCCAAACCATAATGGTCTAAATCGGCATAGTGCAAACCCGGCCGCCGCAATAAATCCGCCAAGGTAATGGAGCCTTTTATTTTCTGCTGCGTTGCCGCCACAATTTCCACGCCGATGGGATCATGCTCCTTCACCCGTTGGGTTGCTAAACGCTCCTGCTCGGCGGCAATGTTGGCGTATTTGGTTTGGAACAGTTGCCAGCGGCGATCGCCGATTAAGCCAATTTCTCGCCCCAAGGGGGTTAACCGTCGATCGGCATTATCAGAGCGCAACAACAGCCGATATTCTGACCGCGAAGTCAGCATGCGATAGGGTTCCCGCAGATCCTTGGTGCAAAGATCATCAATCAACGTGCCGATATAACTCTGTTCCCGGGGAAATACAATCATCTCCTGGCCACGACTAAACCGCGCCCCATTCACCCCCGCCACAAACCCCTGAGCCGCCGCCTCTTCATAGCCCGTCGTGCCGTTGATTTGGCCAGCGGTAAACAGCCCTTCAATTTTTTTCGTCATCAACGTGGGATAGCATTGGGTGGCGGGGAGATAATCATATTCCACCGCATAGGCGGGCCGCAGCATCGTGCATTCCTCCAACCCCGGCAACGTCCGTAACAACTGCAATTGCAACGTTTCCGGCAACCCCGTTGAGAAACCTTGAATATACAATTCCGGAATATCTCGCCCTTCCGGTTCGATGAAAATTTGATGGGATTCCTTATCGGCAAACCGGACGATTTTGTCCTCAATACTGGGGCAATAGCGGGGGCCTTTGGCATCAATAAAGCCACCATAAACGGGGGTTAAATGGAGGTTATCCCGGATCAGTTGATGGGTTTGCGCTGTGGTGCGGGTGAGGTGGCAATTCATTTGCTCCCGCTCGATCCACAACTCCGGATCAAAACTAAACCACCGGATCTCCGCATCCGGCGGCTGGGGTTCCATTTTGGAAAAGTCAACGCTGCGGCGATCAACCCGGGCCGGTGTGCCGGTTTTGAGGCGATCGGTTTCAAACCCCAGTTGATTGAGGGTTTCCGTTAGGCCCACGGCGGCAAATTCCCCGGCCCGACCCGCTGCCATGGATTGATTGCCAATCCAAATCCGGCCGCCCAAAAATGTGCCGGTGGTGAGGATCACGGCTTTGGCGGCGAAACAAGTGCCGAAATAGGTTTTTACCCCTAAAATTTCGCTGTTGGGGCCCAGAATTAAATCCGTGGCCATGGCTTCCCGGATGGCCAAATTGGGCTGATTTTCGACAATGCGCCGCATCACCTGGGCATATTCCCGCTTATCGGTTTGGGCCCGCAATGCCCACACCGCAGGGCCTCGGGAGGCATTTAAAACCCGCTTTTGCAGATAGGTGCGATCGCTCATTTTGCCAATTTCCCCCCCCAAGGCATCGATTTCATGGGTGAGTTGGGATTTGGCGGGGCCACCGACGGCGGGGTTACAGGGTTGCCAGGCGATTTTATCGAGGTTGAGGGTGAGCATTAATGTGGCGCAACCGAGGCGAGCCGCAGCGAGGGCCGCCTCACAGCCCGCATGGCCGGCACCAATCACAATCACCTCAAATTCGTCTTGAAATTCAATCCCAGCAGCAGCAATCATCGCCCTTCATCGGCACAACACCTTATTTTGACACAATCCCCTTGTCTGGTGGGCGATGCCTAACTATTCCCAATTGGGTGGGCGATGTTACCCCTGATCCTGCGTTTGTCCTATTGATGGGCGTGGGGGCGTTGGCGTAAGCCTGCCGGAGGCACAAGATTTTTCGCCCCTACGGAATGAAAAAGAGGTACAAAAAACCCCAAGATTGCTAAGAACCTTGGGGTTTTTGATGCGGATGGCGAGACTCGAACTCGCACGGGCAAGCCACACGCCCCTCAAGCGTGCGTGTCTACCAATTCCACCACATCCGCAAGGGGTTAACGCTTTGCGTCAACGAGAAACTAGGATAACACAAGTTCTTCAAGATGGCCAAGCCCTTTTTTGTTAGGGTTAACAAAGAAATCTGGATGGTTGAGGAAAAAATCTGTGACTGTACGAGTACGCATTGCCCCCAGTCCGACGGGGAATCTCCACATTGGCACCGCCCGCACGGCGGTTTTTAACTGGCTCTACGCCCGCCGCCATGGGGGAACGTTCATCCTCCGCATTGAAGATACGGATCAGGAGCGATCGCGCCCCGAATATACCGAGAACATTCTCAGCGGCCTGGCATGGTTGGGCCTGCAATGGGATGAGGGGCCGATCCAACAGTCCGATCGCCTTGATCGTTATCGGGAGGCGGTGCAAACCCTGTTAGATCGGGGGTTAGCCTATCGCTGTTATTGCACCGCTGATGAATTGGAGGTGATGCGCACCGCCCAAAAGGCCAGCAATCAAGCCCCCCGCTATGATAATCGTCACCGCCACCTCACCCCGGAAGCTGAGGAAAAATTCATCGCCCAAGGCCGCAAGCCGGTGATCCGCTTCAAAATTGACGACGATCGCACCATCACCTGGACTGATCACATCCGGGGGGCGATGACTTGGCAGGGTCGGGATTTAGGGGGGGATATGGTGATCGCCCGCACACCGGAGGGGGATGAACCCTTTGGCCAGCCCCTCTACAATCTCGCGGTGGTGGTGGATGATTTGGATATGGAAATCAGCCATGTGATTCGGGGTGAGGATCACATTGCCAACACCGCCAAGCAGATCCTGCTCTATGAAGCCTTGGGGGGAACGGTTCCCCACTTTGCCCATACGCCCTTGATTCTCAACACCGAAGGGCGGAAACTCTCAAAGCGGGATGGGGTGACATCCATTGATGATTTTCGCCAAATGGGATTTACGGCGGAGGCGATCGCCAATTATATGTGTCTCCTCGGTTGGACTCCCCCCGATGCCACCCAGGAAATTTTCACGCTCACAGAAGCGGCGGCGCAGTTTGAACTGGAGCGGGTCAATAAAGCGGGGGCTAAGTTTGATTGGCACAAGCTGGATTGGCTCAATAGCCAATATCTCCATCAAATGCCCGTGGCGGCCTTGACGGATCTGCTCATTCCCCATTGGCAGGGGGCCGGGTATGAATTTGATCCCGTGGGCGATCGCCCCTGGTTGGAGGAACTCACGACCCTTGTCGCCCCCAGTTTGACCCGTTTGCCCGATGCGGTTCCTGAAGCCCGGTTATTGTTTGGCTCTGGGATTACCTTTGATGAAAAGGCGATCGCCCATCTACAACAGGCCGGGGTGCAGGGCATTGTGGAAGGGGCGATCGCTGCGATCAAAACCCTTGAATCCGTAGATATTGAAAGCCTCAAGGCGATCGTCAATCAGATCACCAAAACCGCCGGAGTCAAAAAGGGCTTGGTGATGAAAACGATGCGGGCAGCCCTGACCGGAGAAGTCCAAGGCCCCGATCTGATGCAAGCTTGGGTATTACTTCATCGCAAAGGGGAAGCGGTGCAACGTTTGGAGCAAACCCTCGCCCTCTTAGCCACGTTCTAACCCAGCAAAAATCCCCCCGAACCGATGGGTTTGGGGGGATTTTGGGATTTATTCTTCGACGCCGCTGGCAACGGGTTCGAGTTCTTCCTCAGAAGTCGTGACTTCCTCTTCAAGATCCGGATCTTCCAATTCCTCCGGTTCGCCCTGCTGTTGTTGCAGCAGTTTCTGACGATATTTCTCCGCCATCTCTTCGGCTTTTTCAAAGACCAGATCCCGGTTTTTGAGCATATCCCCGGCTTCCGGCTCCAGTTGTTTCGTGGAGAGGGAAATCCGGCCCCGCTCCGCATCCAGGTCAATGATCATCACCTTCAACTCATCGTTGACGGCAAAGACGCTGTGGGGGGTGTCGATGTGGTCGTGGGAAATTTCGGAAATGTGGAGCAGGCCACTGACGCCACCAATATCGATAAAGGCCCCGTAGGGTTTGATGCCGCGCACCATCCCCGTCACCACTTCGCCCACCTGTAAGCCGTTCATCTTCCGCTCCACGAGGGCGCGGCGATGGCTGAGGACGAGGCGATTGCGGTCTTCATCCACTTCTAAGAATTTCAGGGGCAGATCCTGACCCACCAGATCTTCTTTGGCTTGGCGGGTGCTGATGTGAGAGCCGGGGATAAAGCCCCGCAGCCCTTCGATCCGCACCAAGGCCCCGCCTCGGTTCGTGGCGAAGACGTTGGAGCGAACGGTGGCATCTTCCGCTTGGAGTTGGCGCACCCGTTCCCAAGCCCGGAGGTATTCAATGCGGCGAATCGAGAGGGTCAACTGACCATCTTCGTTCTCATCAGTCAGAATGAAAAATTCCCGTGTCTCATCTGGTTGTAAAACTTCACTGGGATCATCGACGCGATTGATCGACATCTCCTGAATGGGGATGTAGGCGGCAGTTTTTGCGCCAATGTCGATTAACGCCCCGCGAGGTTCCATGCTGAACACAGTACCGGGGACGATATCTCCTGGACTAAAGTGATAGTCGTATTGATCCAGGAGTGCAGCAAAATCCTCGTGGGTAAAACCAATGTCTTTGTTACTAACGGTGTTTTTCTGACTGACCATGTGTGTAATGTATTCCTAGCTTTTAACTCCGTAACGCTTCACTGTGTGGGAATCATGGGTAAATTCCTGTGGTAATAGCGAGACTTCTCAGACGCAAACAAACAAACTCAACGCAGGGCAGTTCTCTCCGGGGTGGATTGAAAATGACCCGTTGTTGGGTTCTCGGGGGGGGACACTCAGGGAATCCGAGCCAGGGAGTGGAAACCCTACTCGATGGCCACATACTCTGAGTGTATCATTTCTGCACAATGCACAGGACTAATATCTTAGCTTATTCAGGGAGCAGTTGAATGCCTTTAAAAGGGCGGGCTTGTGGAGAGGGTGGGGGCGAGGTTGCTGGGCCAGGGGGGGCGATCGCCTGCTGAGGGGGGCGGGGATTGGCCCTGAAGGTGATGGAGGGTGTCGATAAAGTCATGAATTCCGGTGAATTGCCGATACACTGAGGCAAAGCGCACATAGGCCACTTCGTTTTCCTGGCGTAGGGCTTGGAGAACGAGATCGCCAATTTCGGCACTGGTGGCTTCCCGACGGCTGCGCTGCTGCAATTGGCTTTCAATTTCCCCCACCAATAGCTCGAGGCGTTGGTGGGCCATACCGCTTTTTTCGCAGGCGCGGATAATCCCCCGCAACAGTTTGGAGCGATCGAACAATTCCCGACGGCCATCCCGTTTAATCACGGTAATCGGGACAAATTCGATGCGCTCGTAGGTGGTAAAGCGATGTTTACAGTGCAAACATTCCCGCCGTCGCCGGATGCTTTTGTCGCCCTCGGTGGAGCGGGATTCGAGGACGCGGCTTTCGGTCTGGTGACAGGCTGGGCATTGCATGGCAGTTATGTCCCTGGGCTGGCGCGGAAATAGCCGCCACCGCACCCGGCCCCCCCATTGGGAAGCCCGGCACAGTCGCGGCTCACAATTAAGCAATCAAACTTCAAGAAACTTGGATAACCCCGTGGGTTATCAAATAGAGTAGGGCGGGAAAACCGAGCGGTTCACCCCTAGGGATAATCGGCATCGGGCCGGTTATTTTTCAATTCTGGGGGGTTCGCGGAAGGCGATCGCAAAGAACAATACACCAATTCCGCAGGCTAGAACGAGGATATAAGCGACACTTTCCATTTTAAAATTCTTAAAAAATACAGCTAGTTGCTAGTGTAACAGCAAAAGGAAAAGTTTTGCCGCTAAAAAAATTCCCTCCGCCACAATTGGGGAGGGAATTGACTTAAAAACGACAGGCAGTCTAGGCTTCTTTCTTAACGCGGGTGGTTTTATCCCCAACTTTGGCGAATAAACCCCATTCCACTTGCTCTTCGAGGTCGGCCCCAACCCCCGCGAACACATCGCGGTAGAGGGTGCGGGAACCATGCCAAATGTGGCCAAAGAAGAAGAGCAGCGCAAATACAGCGTGACCAAAGGTAAACCAACCACGGGTGGAGGTGCGGAACACCCCATCGGAGCCGAGGGTTTCCCGGTCAAAGGTGAAGGGTTGACCCAATTGGGCTTTCCGGGCCAATTGCTTCACTTCTTGAGGGTCGGTGAAGGTTTGACCGCTGAGGGCCCCACCGTAGAAGCTCACCTGCACCCCAGCTTGCTCAAAGCTGTACTGAGATTCAGCCCGACGGAAGGGAATATCAGCACGAACCACACCATCAGCATCGGTTAAGACGACGGGGAAGGTTTCAAAGAAGTTGGGCAGACGGCGGACAAACAGTTGACGGCCTTCTTTATCTTTAAACACAGGGTGGCCGAGCCATTCCTGGGCGATGCCATCGCCATCAACCATGGGGCCAACGCGGAATAAACCACCTTTGGCGGGGCTGTTGCCCACATAGTCATAGAAGGCTAATTTATCGGGAATAGCTTCCCAGGCTTCGGTGTAGCTGGCACCGGAGGCGAGGCTGGTTTCAATGCGACGCTCAATTTCCTGTTGGAAATAGCCTTCATCCCATTGATAACGGGTGGGGCCAAAGAGTTCGATGGGGGTGGTCGCACTGCCATACCACATTGTCCCCGCTACTACGAAGGCAGCAAAGAACACAGCGGCGATACTGCTGGAGAGGACGGTTTCGATGTTCCCCATGCGCAGGGCTTTGTAGAGCCGTTCGGGGGGGCGGACAGTGAGGTGAAAGAGGCCGGCGATAATCCCCACAATGCCAGCGGCGATGTGGTGTGCCACCACGCCCCCAGCGTTAAAGGGGTTGAACCCGGCGGGCCCCCATTCTGGCGCTACCGCCTGGACATGGCCGGTAATGCCGTAGGGGTCAGAGACCCACATCCCTGGCCCAAAGAGGCCGGTGAGGTGGAAGGCTCCAAACCCGAAGCAGAGTAAACCAGAGAGGAAAAGGTGAATGCCGAACATTTTCGGCAAATCGAGGGCAGGTTCCCCGGTGCGGGAATCGACGAATAGTTCTAGATCCCAGTAAACCCAGTGCCAGCAGGCCGCCAGGAAGAGTAAGCCGGAAAGGAGGATGTGGGCGATCGCCACCCCTTCTACAGACCAAAAACCAGGGTCTACGTAGGGTTCGCCGGTAACGTTCCAACCGCCCCAAGAGGAGGTTACGCCAAGGCGAGCTAAGAAGGGCATCACAAACATCCCCTGCCGCCACATCGGGTTCAGCACGGGATCACTGGGGTCAAAAATAGCAAGTTCGTAAAGGGTCATGGAACCGGCCCAACCCGCAACGAGGGCGGTGTGCATTAAATGCACAGAAATCAGCCGGCCGGGATCGTTTAAGACGACTGTATGTACTCTGTACCAAGGTAGTCCCATTGACTACGCTCCTCCTAAAATTGAAATGTCTATCGGAATTTTGTTCTGAAGTGGGGATTTAGGCAATGGCTGCCTAGGGTGAACCGGCGCGGTTCAGGTTTAGGGCAAGACCCAAGCTAAACCCGCACGATGGTGAAACTTGTTTAAAGAAGTGTAAACGATTGTGAGAAAAAATCGCAAGCAAATTTAATGAAGCTGCTGGGGGCGATGGCTGGGGCGGGCGATCGCTCCCCCAATACGCCAATTTTCCAAGGGTAAGATTTTTCTCCAGCGAAACGTAAAATTTTTCTGCAAAGAATCCCAACCCCCGCCGATCCCCCGTAACTTTAAAAGCATAGAATAACGGTTAATTCCTTCCTCGGCCCTTGGGGATGGTGTAGGTGATGTGAACACAGAGGAAAAGATAATGGGGCAACTGGACAGACCATCGGATCTTAGTTCGGCCACACCGGATACTGCACAGGAAAGCCTCTCGTCGCTGACGCAAGAGCTAGAAACCCTCAAGCATAGTCTTGTGGCTCAACTCAAGCAGGAGATCAGCCAACTTCAAGATCGCAAAACCGCCCTGTTGGCGGAAAACGTCGAACTGGAACGGAGCAATCAAGCCCAACGCCAACAACAGCAGGAACTAGCCCAACAGCTTGCCCCGATTATTGCCGAGCAACTGTTGCAATATATTCGGAACCAATCCCCCCAACTGGAGGGCAATGGCCTGATCAATGGCAGCGGCCCCATTGGTGACTACAACAATAATGCCTATCGGCTGATCAGTTCCCTCGATACCACCCTCCGCACCACGTTCCGCACGCTCCAACAGGATTTGAGTAGCTATCAAAGCACCCTTTCCCAACAGTTGGGCCAGATGTATAGCCTGGAGCAACAGGGCGAGGCTATTCTTGATGCGTTGGTGAGTCGGCTGCGGACAGAACTGTCCACCGATACTGCTGTACGAGATACCCACCCCGTTCAGCCTGTACAGCCTCCCCGCACCGTTGGCCAAGATCCAGTCTTGGATCGACAACCCACACCTCCAGGGCCCCAGATTGTCCCGCCGGCCCCGCCACCGAAAAAGGTAGCCCCCTCCCAAATGCAACTGGGGTTCATCCTTGTGATGTTCTCCTCGTTGGCCCTGTCTTTACAGAACGTGGTGATCTCGATCATCCTCAATCCATCTACGCTCTTTGGTATGGTTGAACTGGGGGGGTATATTTCCCCCAGTTTTGGTAATTCCTTGGTGATTCTGTTCATGCGAATGGTGGTGGTGGTGCCCTTGATGGCGGTGTTGGCCCAAACCCTCTACCCTGAAAGTTGGCCAGCCATTGGCCGATTTTTGCGATCGCAGGACTGGGTGGCCTTTGCCAATATGATCGGCTGTGGCTTCTTCCTCTTTGCCTCCTCTGCCCTGATCTACATGGCCCTCGGGGCGCTCTCCCCCGGTGTAGCCATCACCTTATTTTTCGTCTTCCCCATTGTGACGGTGTTGTGCTCTTGGTTATTCTTTGGGGAAAAGCCCTCGCTGATTCGGGCCACAGCGACGGCCATCGTCTTTTTCGGGGTGGTGATGATCTCCAATCCCTTCGGCACCGATGCCAGCACCATTGATCCGGCGGGGGTGGCGGCGGCCATTGGCGCGGGTGTCACCTTTGCCTTCCATGTCCTATTGATCCAAGCCTGTACGAAAAAACTGCACCCCGTGCCCTTTAGTGTGGTCAATTTCGCCGTCATTTTAATCTTCTCGGCCTTAAGTCTCTTCTTCCCCTATGCCCAACAAAGCATTATCGTAGAACCGACGATGTGGACACCTTTGATCTTTTCGGGCTTGGTGTTGGGGGCCTTAACGCTGTTGAGTTACTTGGCCAACAATATCGGCATTAGCTACATTGGGGCAGCAAGGGCTTCGATTTTCGGGGCTTCCGGCCCAGCCCTCACCTCCATACTCGCCTGGCTGATCATTGGTCGCAATATGCTGTTAATCCAGGTGTTTGGGATGGTGATTGTCTCCCTCGGTGTGTTGGGGCAAAATTTAGAACGTTTGATTGGGAAAAAGGCAAAATGAGCAGCGTAGCAGGTGATTGGGGTGGCCCGATCCGCTGGACTCCGGAGGCGCGGGCCAAGCTGAATAATATTCCTTTTTTTGTGCGATCGCAGGCGCGGCAACGCATCGAAGAATTGACGCGGGAGACTGAATCGGGGCTTGTCACCGTGGAAATTGTCGAGCAAGCCCGCCTCGAATTCGGGCAATAGCAATCATCATCTACCCCCAAAACCTATGGCTTACCACGGACAACTCTCCCCCCACCAGCAAATCAAACTGGTGAACACCAATACCCACACCCATATCACGGTGCAAAGTTCCCAGGCCGGTCAACAGCAGGGCCAACGCTCCAGCTACACCACCGGCCCCTGGCGCACCCCCCCCACGCTCTGGCGCACCGAGGCGGGCTACATTCTCCGCATTGAGGCCCAATCCTCGATCGTTTTGCAAATTCAAGCCGGGGGGGCGATTTCGCTGTTGCGGGAACTGCCCCCCCTAGGGGATGCCACCGTCCTCGGCCTCGACCGGATCCCCGATGCCGAAATTCTTGAATCCATGACCCCTATGGAACCCATGGCCCCCATGGAGCCGATGAGTCCCATGGAAATGCGCATGGGCAACATGGCGATGAAAATGGGAGATATGGCCCTCCAACCCATGGGGATCAATCCGCCGCCGCCCCCCGCCAATACCACCAATTTTTGCCCCCAATGCGGTGCGGCTGTGCAACAGAGCGATCGCTTCTGTCGTGCCTGTGGCCATAATCTCAACCCTTAACTTCCCATGGGCCTTAAAATCAACTAGCCCTATCTTGAACCGACAATGACCTACTGTTTAGGTGTAATTAACCGCGCTGGCCTCGTCATTGCGGCGGATTCCCGCACGAATGCTGGTGTTGATTATATTTCTGCCTATCGGAAACTGTTTGATTTTTCGATTCCGGGGGAGCGGGCGGTGCTGCTCTGTACCTCCGGGAATCTGGCCGTCACCCAAAGTATTTTGACGCTGATTGAGCGGGAAATCCAAGACCAAGCGGAGGTCAACCTCCACAGTCAAAAAACCCTCTACGATACCGCCTGTTATGTGGGGGATAAAATTCGCCAAATTCAGGAGCGCGATCGCCCCTGGTTGGAGCGAGATGGCATTGATTTTCAATGCAGTTTTTTAGTCGGGGGACAACTACAGGGGGAAGATCCGAAGCTCTATCTGGTCTATGCCCAGGGCAACTGTATCCAGGCCACGCCGGAAACGCCTTTTCTCCAAATTGGCGAAACCAAATACGGCAAACCGATTTTAGATCGCACGATTACGTTCAACACTGACCTCAATGCGGTGGCAAAATGCGCCCTCCTCTCCATTGATTCCACAATGAAATCGAATCTTTCCGTAGGGCCGCCCATCAACCTAATCATGTATGAGCGGGATAGCTTCCAGGTCTGCCACCGTCTCCAATTGCGCCTCGGTGCGCCCTACCTGGCCAAAATTCGCCACCTCTGGGAAGATTCCGTCCGCCATGCCTTCGACCGGATGCCAGATATTGATTGGCAACCGGATGATAATGCGGAGGATATTTTGATTGATTAGTGGGAAGAACCGTAGGGTGCGTCAAACGGGATCAATGATGATGTTGATGATTAAATTTTGCCTGACGCACCGTTCACCGATGATGCTGACAGCCCTTTCACCCACCATCCAAAACGATCTAAAAATCCCTCTCCCGCTCCGCCGCAATCGGCATGATCCCCCCGGCTGCGCCGACCCCCTTATTAAGGGGGTTTAAATGCAATCGATAAATCCCTGGCGATGTTAGGGAATTGGTATAACCTGCCCCGTCAAGGTTTGACCCAACCAAGGGGTGTT